>CALCUH010000207.1 GCA_937907165.1 uncultured Bacteroidales bacterium
TGTTATTCCGTCTAAGGCGATTATGTAGATGTTGGTTTTTAGGTTGTTCATATCAACCGAAAGCCATCCTTGAGAATCGGTGCGCCAAGTTCCAATTCTGCTACCATCAATCGATAAAATCTGCATCAGGGTGTTAGGGCGGGCGTTTTCCACTATTATAGTGTTGTTTCTGAAGATGAAAGTTGGATGTTTCGTTATATTCTTTTCAATCGTCGTGCTTTCCACTTGAAAAGTAGCCTTCTGCAATGTTGAAAGTTCAAAAATGGCTTGTTCCTTGCTAGACGTGATTATCAAGTTGTTACCAGAGTAGTTCATTTCAACATCGGTATCGAATACGAAGCGGGTCACTGTGCCATCATTTTGTTCAATATTGATGACATTTTCTGCCAGACAAATAGTTGCCGACAGAATCATGAATATGAATGTTGCTAGAGTCTTAATCATTGTTGAAAAGTAAGTTAACTATAACACAAATATATTCAAATTTTGGTAAATAAATGAAAAAGCTGAACTTCCATAATGGAGATTCAGCCTATTTTATGTCCGTTCAAAAATGTTTAGTGGACACTAATATTTTAATATATACGTTTCTTACATTGGGAAAATAGCACTTTCTATTTAAATTTAGGAAACAATATACAAGTTGGCAACACAATCATTTGTAATTAGGTATCAGTAGTCAGTTTTCAGTTTTATTTCCGTAATGGTAAGTTGATTACTCAAAGATATTCATCTGACAACTGATAACTGACAACTAAATTGCTGCCAAGAGTATATTATTACCTAATTATTTTACTGTCATCCAAAAATATTATAAGATTTTAGGATTGCATTCCAAAAATATTATAAGATTTTTGGAATATCGTGGTTTTTTATATATTTGTTTCATAAATTAAACTAACGAATTTCTGATATATGATAACAAGGACTATTCATACAAGCATTCAAAAAGGCCTTGATAAAAGAAAGGCTATTATCGTTTTGGGAGCTCGTCAGGTTGGAAAATCCACTTTACTACAACAAGTTCTTGAAAATCAAAAAGATGTTCTTTGGCTAAATGGAGACAATTTAGAAACTGTGGCAATTCTTTCCGATGCTACACTGGCAAAAATAAAAACTATAATTGGTCGTCATACAACTATAGTTATTGATGAAGCACAAAAAATTCCCAACATTGGGTTAAAGTTGAAATTAATCACCGACCAAATAGAAAATGTGCAAGTATTTGCTTCGGGAAGTAGTTCGTTTGAGTTGGCTTCTAAAGTAAATGAATCCCTTGCTGGTCGAAAAAGAGAATTTCATCTATTCCCGTTGTCATTTGCAGAAATGGTGAATCATAGCAGTTATTTGGATGAACTTTCTATGATACCGCATAGACTTATTTACGGATATTATCCAGAAGTTGTTACTAGTTACGGAGAAGAGCAGAATGTTCTTAAGGAATTAGTAAACAGTTATTTATATAAAGACATCTTAACATTTGACGGCATACATAAATCGGATAAAATTGTATCGTTAATAAAAGCGCTTGCTTTACAAATAGGAAGTCAGGTTTCATATAATGAAATTGGAAACCTAATTGGTTTGGATTCAAAAACAGTAGAAAAATATGTTGATATTTTAGAGAAAAGTTTCATCATATTTCGGTTACCTTCGTATGCCAAAAATGCACGAAACGAGTTGAAATTCAGCAGGAAGATTTATTTTTGGGATTTAGGTGTTCGAAATGCTGTAATAGGAAATATAGCGGAACTTGAAAACAGAACAGACGTAGGTGCGCTATGGGAAAATTTTGCAATTGCCGAGAGAATGAAACAAAATGAGTATGGAGATATATTCACGAATTCATATTTTTGGAGAACTCAGCAACAGAAAGAAATTGACTATATTGAAGAACGCAACGGCGAACTACACGCCTTTGAATTTAAGTGGAATAACTCAAAAAAAGTAAAATGTCCCGAAATATTCTCCAAAGCATATCCGAGTGCCACTTTTTCTGTAATAACGCCAAATAATTTGGAGGATTTTATAACTATCTAAAGTACGAACAGAGTGTCTTACCTTCGTTGTAAATAAGATGACAAACAAGACAACGGCAAAGTAAGCAACTTGTATATCAAGATGGGGTATATGTTCTAGGAAAGGTGGAATTTTTTGTGATAATCATTTTACTGTCATCCAAAAATATTATAAGTTTTTTGGAATAGTGTGGTTTTATGTCCTGAAATATTCTCCAAAGCATATCGAATGCCACTTTTTCTGTAATAACACCAAATAATTTGGAGAATTTTATTCATATATAAATCTAAATACTATTCAAACCGCAATTCGCAGTCCATTGTTTCCTGAGCATTGTCAAGGTGTACGGGTGTGGTAGCCAATTTGCGGTCAGTATAAGTCCATTTGTCTTTAGAATCTTCAATATTACTTATCACCGAGTAGTCTATTGATGAATATTGTTCGCCTGACATAGAGCAGGTTCCAGTCCCTGAAAAATGAAGTATATAGCATTGCCCCTTGTTGCTGTACCCGATAGTGAAGGTTCCTTGCAGATTGTGTTGTGCCGTGTAGTTTTTCAACATACAATCAGGAATTTCTGCGTTTGGATTGCCAGTTGTCAACGACCACAAGGCATCAAAGCAGTCGGCTTCGCTTAATGGATTGCTGTATTCGGTAGTGGCTTTAATGGTGAATGTTCCAGAACCAGTATGTGACACTACGTCAATTGTCCCGCTGATAGTTACGCCTTCGGCTGTTATTGTGAAGGAACCGTCTTGGGCTGGCGTAATGTGGCGGCAGTTGGCAAGCGCCTCTTTGATTCCGTCCCAAAAACGTACCGAGTCTGCTGTTAGAAGATGTGCAGGCTTGTCGTCATTGTTGAGAGCGTATTCAGGGTTGAGTCCGAAGTTCCAACCATCTTTTACAGGAATGTCAATGCCACCACCTGCAAGGTCGATTTCTGCAACAATTTTATTTCCACTGTAATCCATAGTGAAAGGATAACGAGCTAACTCTTCATCGTCAAGAGAAACCATAATTAGTTCAGGACTGAATCCTGCATCTGTGTAGGCAAATACACGATACTGAATGATTCCCTTGCCTAGAGAGTCGAGCGTGCATTGCCACAATTCAGGGTCAGTGAGTTCATCGCTTATGGCTGCAAACTTCATAGTTAGTCCTGCGTAATCTGATTTCTCCTTTGCGCCACTGTCGCTAATGCGAATGGTTACAACGGTATTCATCAGTTTGCAATAATCATCGAAACGCGTTCTGGCATCTTCATAGGCTTCGTTCTCCTTGTGCTTCTTGATGCTTTGGAAAACGCTGACCAAGGTGCCGTTGTAAAGATTTGCACGCAACTCGTTTGATAGTTCGCTTTTTATGCTTGAATTTAAACCTCCACTATAGGTAAAGCCCATGTTTGTCGCTTCGTCGGTACAAATAGTTTGCGCATCATCGTCGTACCAATATTCCCAGCAATAAGCGGTAACCATTGAGTCTATGACAGTCTTCATACCATTTTCGTCAAGGTCTGTGCGAGAGAATATAGGGCAAAGTACGTTGTACCAATCCACAGCGGTACGGAATCCTCGACCTTCGCCAGGATTGACGGCATTTCGACCAGCCTTGCTGTAATAGTAGTTGAATGCGGCTTTGTACAAATCCTTGCGTCCGCTCCAAGCCTCTTCTGCAAAACGATTGATTGCATAGTCGATGAAAGCTACAGAAGCCATTGATGCACTCATTACTTTTGACGACAATGCGTTGCTGAGAGCCGATGTCGCTTGTCCCAACATAATCTTCAAGGTTCCGCCTGCCACCAATTCATCATTGCCTTGATAGGCTGCGCGTGCAATCTGATAGGTGCTGAGTGCTGTTCCAAAATACCCAAGGGTTTCGCTGAACTTGTCAAGAAATTCGCTCTCAAAGCCGAATCCTTTCAAAGCATTGAACGTGAAATCGTTGCCTAATTGCAATGCGGTGCTTGCATCGTTGGCATAGAAGTCGGCTGCCTTGACCAGAGGGTCAGAGTCGGTTACTATTGAGTGAAGATTTTTTGCAATATCGGTAAGCGGAAGGTCGTTTCCTGGCAGATAATTGGCAATAAGTCGCGCCTCGCGTGTGTAACGTTTGTCTATGGTGAATGCTCCAAAAGTTGAAAGGTGATTTGTGCTAATGACCAATTCGTTTGTCGTAATGTCATAACTGGTATTTGCAGGTATCCATTCTCCTGACGTGGTGTCGTACCAAGCACCACTTGCTATTTCGTTTTCGTTCAGCGACATAGGAATCCGTATTTGAGCCGTTCCTGTCAGTTCGTGCATTCCGTTGCCAAGGCAGATGCCGAAAATCTTGCTTTGTACAGCACCTTCCATTTTTGTCGGAGAATAGATTGTGGAGCGTATGCTCACCATGGTTTCCTCATCGATTACTGTAGGATCGAATGTCACGGAGCAGTAAAGGGCTTCGGCCGTCAGTGTCGAATCGTTTAGAAGAAATACTTCGCCGTCGTCGTAAATGGCCTCTTCTTTCCATGTTATGCTATCTATTTTTGTCAGTGTCGATTCCCATTTTTGCTCGCCGTCGACGTTCAGCGTGTTGCCATTGTTGATCTTCACTTTACCTATTTTGCTTGTGCGGAATGATTGGACCGTTCCGTCGTCGCAGTGCGCGATCATATTGTAAGCCGGTGTGGCAAATGAAGACGTGTCTTCAAGTTCTGGATAGATATTGTCGAATAATCGCCAACCCGTCGCATTTCTATAGGCGTCTTGACAATTACGTGGCACGTAAAGTTTTGGGTTGTTGTCGAATATTTTCGACATGAATGTCTCGTCGGAGATGACAGGAGGAATTTCCGAATAGCAATAAACTGTTTTCAGGCTCTCGCATTTGGCGAACGCTTTCTCCATCTCGATTATCGAGGCATTGAGTTTCACGCTTTTGGCTTCACGCGGGAAGGCGTCCTCGTTGATGGCTATGACTGATGACGGCACGGTATAGGCGTAATCGTACATTTTTGTCGGGATTGCCATCACAAGCCGTGTCTTTTGATGGTTGAGGATCATTGTGCCGGATGCATCGGTGCAATACCACGGATTTTTTTCGTCAATTTTAATGGTATACATGATTGTGCCCCAAAATGCATCGGGGGCGATTTTCTTTAATGTTGCTGGCAATTTGATGTCGACCAATGTGTTGCCTCCCAAAGCGCGACTTCCCATTTCCTCAAGATTGGTGAATTCGGGACTTTCCAGTTTTGTGTTCGCAAACGCTTGCTCGCCCATGCGGGTTATGTAGCCAAGCCATTCCGCATCCTTCACGTTAGTGGTTTGAAATGCGTAGTCGCCCACTTCCAACTCTTGACTGTGGCAGGTTACGTTGTTGAGGCTATTGGCCATAAACGCCCTGTCTCCGATGAGACGTACGGATTTGCCTATAGTGAGGTTTTTGATGTTGGAAGCAGAGAAAGCTCCTTCGCCGATTTCTTCCACGGCGTCACCGATGATGAGCGTCTGAATTTGCGTGGCCACGAACGATTGGAAGCCTATGCGCCGTACGTTGTTGCCGATAGTGACGGTGTCGAATGATTTGTTGGCTAGTGATCCACGCATATGTACGTTGGTGACGAGGTAGGTGGTGTCTCCGACCGTGACAGTGGCTGGAATGGTGATGTTGCCCGAAGTGAGGCTGCAGTTGCGCACATCGGCTTCTCCGTTGGGGAAAAGGCTATAGGTGAAGTCGCCGACAGTGGCCATCGTGCCGCCAGAAGGTTGTATGTTGCCCCATACGGAAACATTGAAATTGTATTTGTAAAGGTCGCCCAATTGGTACCAACCGTCATGCAATCCGCCCCAGCCGTAGTTGAAATGGAAATAACCGTCGGAGGTGTAGCCGTCGCATACTAATGCGTGTCCGGTTTCTAATGTGCTATCTTGGGTGGAATAGCCACTATACAAAACAGGTCGACCTTCGTCGAGCTCACTTTTGATGAATGTCGCTATTTTTTCGTTGCTTGTGTTTGATACGACTGTCCATTTGGGGGTGTAGCCGAAATGATCGGACAGAGCCTTTACGCTAAAACTTGTTGTCGAACCTGTTGTTTTATACTGGGTATTGTAGGCGATGCCAATGTCGCGCATCAGAAGGGCGATAGCATTGGATTGGTCGGAAGTGTAGCTCCCTTCATAGTTGTTTTTCATGTTCGCCCAGTCGTATGTCGACTGCGAAAAATCCATGGTGTCTATTTCCCCTATATTATTGTAAGTATGCGTGCCAAATCCGGATTGGGGCCATTGCCAAAAATTCATTATTTGTGCAGCGGCGGTAATCACGCATCCAGTAGGGCAATCTTTAGGACAAAGATTATTGTACGGTGTCCATTGGTTCCAAGTGGTTTTTAGCAATGGCGAAACCACCACGTGAGGCTGTTGTTGCGCTTCGATCGTAGAAATGGATAGCAGTAATGATAATATTATTGTTATTCGGAGTTTCATTTTTTTGCGATTTTATAGGTCATTTTGTCTAATGTGATGATATAGATGTTGTCTTTGAAGTTGTCCATGTCTATCCGAATATCTCCTCGTTTGTCGGTGCGCCATGAACCTGCTTTGCGTCCGTCTAAAGAAAAAATTTGCAGCAAGGCGTCGGGACGGGCTCCCGTTATTGTTATGGCGTTCCTTTGGAAGAGGAATGTGACTTGTTCCGCTTGTCGATCGTCGTTGGATGTCTCCACGTGGAACGTGGCTTTCTTTAGGTCTGAAAGATGATAATAGACCTGATTGGTTTCTGATGTTATGACAAGATTATTGCCGCTATAGGTCATTTCCGCATCGCTGTCGAATACGAATTTAGCTAACGCGCCGTCTTTCTGTTCGATAAGTATGGCATTCTCCGCAAAGCAGACGGTTGCAGACAAGATGGAGGCGAAAAATGTTGTTAATATTTTATTTGACATGATGTTATGAGTTGAGAATGTTATATTTTATCAGTTGGTAATTGTTGTGTTACCAATATAGATTTGTATGTCTCCAAAACTAATTATTGCAATATATGATTTTTCCTCGAAATGACGATGTGAAAGTGCGGAAAATACATTGATCTTCCGTGAAATTATAGAGATTTTGTCTGCTCGGAAATATTCCATGTTTTCGTCAGAAATAAAAAAATTGCTTTTACGGCAGCGTCAAACAAAAAAATGGACTTCCAAAGTTGGAAGCCCATTCACATATATTGAATGAAAAAAAGTAATTTTTTTTTACTTGATGTAGAATGTCAATGCGCCGAAGAGCACACCATTCTTGTTCTTAGCGTCAT
This sequence comes from uncultured Bacteroidales bacterium, assembly GCA_937907165.1. Lineage (GTDB taxonomy): Bacteria > Bacteroidota > Bacteroidia > Bacteroidales > Paludibacteraceae > UBA1181. The sequence goes on from CALCUH010000207.1 coordinate 7,318, forward strand.
ATCCGTCGGCTCTCTTATTGTCGAGGAGACCCATGTCATAGCCGAGTGTCAACTTGAAGTTGTCTGTGAAAGCTAAGCCGACGCCCATGCGAAGACCGAAGTCTAATCTCTCCGCTGCTCCGTCGCCGAAAACGTCAGTTTTCACCTCTTGTCCTAAAACTTCAGTTTTGGCTTTTCCGCCCACTCCGATCCCTACATATGGACCGAACTGAGGAATCAAGCCGAAGTCGCCGATGTTGATACGATAGTTCATCGTCACAGGAATCTCCACATAGAACATGTTCGTTTTGCTTTCGACACCCAATTTCTCGACTTTATTACCTTTCCTTTGGAAAGTGACACCACCTTCTAAGAAGAGATTGTCGACGAACGCATAGTCGAAGACAACGCCCGCTTGGATGTTGGCGATGCTCTTCTCCTCGTATACGCCATCCATTTCAGTCGCATCTGTTCTGACGTTTGACAAACCGCCACCGACTGTAATACCTACATTGAAATCACCCGCACTCGCTTTTTGTGCGAATGTCATTGTGCTGAAGGCCAAAAGACCTGCTACCGCGAATAAAAATTTTTTCATACACACTAAATTTATTAAGTAATACTTAAGATTTATAACTAAACCAAATGTAGTAAATAAAAATGAGAATTACCTTATGGGAACAACTGTTTGTTGTTGACTTTTGTTCGTTTTGTTGTTGAAATTGTGCGTTATTAAAAGGAAATCCACTTTTCGTTATATTCAAAAAAAATGGGTTCCCGTCATAGAAACCCATTCAAATATAGTAGATGAATATATTATTTGAGGTAATATGTCAGTGCTCCGTATGCGTTGAAGTTGTGTGCGGTGCAAGACTCTAAGTAATCAATATCTTTGTATAGGTTGACAAAACCGCTTTTTATGCCGAAAGATATTCTGAATTTTTGCGATGTGGTGAGGCTAATCCCAGCCTGCCATCCGATGTCGAGTCTCTTTAGTCCGTCCTCCGCGAATGCGTCGATATCTTCCGATGAGTCGTGGTATCCATCTGACATGTTCGTTCTTTGTGAATTAGCCAATTCATTGTATTCTTTTTGGGTGTAATATAATAAGTCGCTACCATAAACGGAGTTCGGCCATATTTTCACGTCGTCTATTTTGGAGTCGAATTTCACTTTTCCGCCAATACCGTATCCGACGTAGATACCTGCTTGAATGTTGAAGCTGACATTTTGGGAGGTTGACCCGAAGTTGTAAAGAATCGGGATTTCCAGATAGTTTGTATTCACCTTTTTACTGATTAGGTCTTGCTCGTATTTTACGCCATTCCTTTGGAAAATCAAACCGCTTTCTATCGAAGAATATAAAAAGAGGTAGTAATCTACTACAACACCTCCATGGAATGTGCCTACCATTTTCCCCTCGTAAGAGGTGTTTGTTTCTAACATTTTTCCTAATCCTCCGCCGGCTGTGATACCTATGTTGAATTTTTTCTCCTCGTTCACCTGTGCGAATGTGGTGGATACAAGCGACAAAAGAGCCGCCGTTGCTAGTAAAAGTTTTCTCATTGGTTGATTTGTTTACTTAAAATTATTTTTTTAAAAATTACGCTAATTAATGAAAAAAAACAATTCCGTCAAAATTTTCTTTTTTTTTTGAATATTTCTGATAAATGATATGGAAGCCTTTATTCTCTTCGCATCATTATTTGTCGAATATTTTTTTGCTCTGATAATGGATATTTCGCATTTTCGCGTTATGAAAAAACAAAACTTGTCTTTACAGCAATCTCAGGCGTCGGATGATTTGGAATCTTTGTGGCGGGACCTTAAAGGAAAGGATCCTATGCGTGTCCGTTACATGCGCTTGGGTAGAATGTTGCAGCGTACGGTCTCGGACTTGAGCGCTCGTCTTCATGTGGTTTATTCCAATCAGGCTTCTTATATCGATGCGATATGCAAGGAACGGAGCTATCCGCAACGTGGTTCCTTGCAGGTGTTGAGGCGTCATGTGAATTCTTTGCTGAAGGGCTTTTTCTCCCCTTCTGACGATGACTATCTTTTCGATGTGAAGGCGATGGCTGAGGCGCTTGTCTTCTTCTATCGTGTGCCGATGCCGACTGGCTTGGTGGCGGCGCTGCCGGACGCTTGGCGTAAGTTGGAGTATGTGCCGGATGTCCGTCGTGATGTCCGCTTCCCTCGTCTGCGTATGACGGTCACCCGTTGGACTGATTCCCTTCTCTATGGTGAGGTGGAGGATTGGGAGGAGGGCGAGTATGCCGCCGCTTATACGGTGGTTTCGGACTCGGAGCGGACGGAGCGGGCGACCGAACATCTCTCTGATATCTTCGCTGATCTCGGTTCCTCTCTTTTTGAGGGTGCGCAGGTCAACCTGCTGGATGTCTCCTTGGAGGAGTGGGGCGGTGAAACGCCTTTGATTGTCCCGGAATTGGTGGTGTTCGAGCCTGATTTCCTCGTCGATATCACCGCCATCACAGGTTGCATCCAACCTTATGGCACCTCCGCCTTGAACCATCTGCTTCATAAGGTGGAGCAGGCTCCCGCTTCATCTGCTATCATGTTGGGAAACGTGGCGAACCAATTCTTGGATGATTGTGTGAACCAAACGAAGGAAGCGCCCGCCTCTTATGCGGAGTCCATCCGAAAGGCTTTCGTCTCCGATCCGATACAGTTCTGCGCTTTGGAAGGCATCGACGCTGAGTTCTTCGCCAAGACGAAAGACCAGTTTGAAAAGATAAATAAATCTGTGACGAATAGTTTCGAGGAGGCTGACATCCGCTTGGGTAGGGGTGTGGTGCTCGAACCCTCTTTCATCTGCGAGGCGTTGGGTATGCAGGGACGTATGGACTTGCTCTCTTTGGATTATAGTAAAATCGTCGAACTGAAATCCGGTAAAGCGGAGGATTTTAACAGGTTGGTGCCGGAGGCGCGCGACGAGCATTTGCTGCAGGTGACGCTCTACTATGAGTTCCTGCATTACAATTTAGGTTTGGATTATTCGAGTGTAAATAGTTATTTGTTCTATTCGCGCTATCCGCTGATGAAGAATTGCCGCGCTTCGAGAACGAAGGTGCGGGAGGCGTTGCAACTGCGTAACGATATCGTCGCCAACGAGTGGCGGCTGATGAGTGGCGGCTCCCGTCCGTTGATCGATGAACTTACACCGGGCAATCTGAATGTGAAGAACATCTGCGGAAGACTTTGGTCGGATTATATCTTCCCTTCCTTGTCGGCGACGTTGGATCCTTTCCGTCGTGCGGATGATCTGGAACTCGCTTATTTCCATACTTTCCTTCTTTTCGTCGAGAAGGAACTGTTCCTCTCTAAGGTGGGATGTGTCTCCGCCGACCGAAGCAGCGGATTCGCTGATGCGTGGAATCTGCCTGTCGAGGAGAAAATCCGTTGCGGCAATGTGATTGTGGATCTCTCTATCGATTGCTTTAACGTGATGGATGGTTTGGATATGACGGATAGCTCGGAGTCGGTGCGTAACATCCGTTTCCGCTGGCAGGCGGACGATGAGAACCTGCCGAACTTCCGTGTGGGCGACCTTGTGATGCTCTATGAACGTAATAGGGAGGAGGATGGGGTGACTAATAAGCAGTTGTTCCGTTGCACCATCGAATCGCTCGGAACCGATGAGGTGGTGGTGCGTCTCTCTAATAAGCAGAGAAATCGTGCTGTGTTCCATCTCGACAGCCATTATGCGATGGAGCATGACACGTTGACTTCCACTTTCTCTGCTATGACACGCTCTTTGCGTGCCTTCTTGGTGGCTCCTAAGGATCGACGTGACTTGCTGCTTTGTCGCCGAGAACTTAGATTTTCTCCTAAGAAACCTTTGCCGCGTCCCTCTTTGAAGAGCGAGAAGGTGGACGAAATTGTGGCGGACGCTTTGCGTGCGGAGGATTTCTATCTTTTGGTCGGTCCTCCGGGAACGGGTAAGACCAATCTCGCCATGCGTACTATGGTGGATAATTTCTTGGCGGATCCGGAAAAGCGTATCCTTCTGATGGCTTATACGAATAGGGCTGTGGACGAAATCTGCAAGATGTTACAGGCTTATGACCCGGATCTTGATTATATACGAATTGGTAACGAGCTGAACTGCGATCCCGCTTTCCGTCCGCACTTGCTGAAATATCAGATGGTGGAGTGCGGTACGCGTGCCACCGTGATGGCTCGTCTCGCCCGCTCACGGGTCTATGTCGCCACCGTGGCTTCTATGGATGGTAAGACGTCGCTCTTCGACCTTTTCCGTTTTGATGTGGCCATTATTGATGAGGCTTCCCAAATCTTGGAACCTCAGATTTTAGGTTTGCTGAGCGCAAGGGGAAGGGATGGTGAACCTGCCATTCGAAAGTTCGTGATGATCGGTGACCATAAACAATTGCCGGCTGTCGTCCAACAACCTCGCAGCGAGGCTGAGGTGGAATCTCCGGAATTGCGCTCCGCCTATTTGATGAATTGTGCGGATTCGTTGTTCGAACGGCTTCACCGCTTTATGGAGGAGAAGAGTGAAGTGGCGCCGGGCTTCTTGGATACGCAGTGGCGTATGCACCCGACTATTTCTTCGTTTGTCAGTCGCGCTTTTTATCATAATGCATTGCTGGTTGGCGATAACTTGCACCAGCGCACATTCGCCTTGCCTTTTGCTGATGAGTCCGAGACCCGACAGTTGGCTTGCTTCCCGAAAGAGACGGAACGGAACGCCGCATCAATCCGTGAGTTTGTCCGCACGGTGAGAATGGGTTTCGTGAATGTGCGGAAAGAATCACGGTCGGATAACAATAAGATCAATGCGGAGGAGGCTGAGGTTGTCGCGGAGATGATTCGCTCTATCGCCGAACTCAATGCGGACGACCCTGATTTTAACTTACCTGATAAGGTGGGCGTTATCGTGCCTTTCCGTAACCAGATAGCCATCGTGCGTAAGCGCTTGCGTGAGTTGGATGTGAAGGGGACGGACGCAATTGTGATTGACACGGTGGAAAGGCTGCAGGGCGGACAAAAAGATTACATCATATTTTCCACTACCATTAGTCAATATTATCAGTTAAATGTCCTGAGCGAACCTGTGGAAATCGAAGGACAGATGGTGGATCGTAAACTCAATGTGGCTATTACCCGCGCGAGAAAGCAGCTCTTTGTCGTGGGCGATGAATATCTGTTGCGCCAATCTGATATTTACGGACAGCTGATTGATTATTGCGAAGCTGAGAAATGATGGAGAAATGTTGGTGTGTGGCGGATATGGGCGGAATAAAATCGCCCATACGCATGTGGCCCATTTGAACTACGTTTTTTATAAAAATAATTATTAAAATATATGTATTATTTACACTAATATTATTATATTTGTGCCATATTTTCAATCTGTTTCGTTTACGTTCCTTATAGGGAATAAAATTTATTGGCATGAATCTGTTTCGTTTCGCAATGTTGGCGCCTATTCTGTTTTGTCTCTCGTTCAGAGTTTTCGGCGCTACGGTTTTAATCAGTTCGGTGATGGCGGATCCCGCCAGTTATGACAATTCTTACGAGTACATCCAGTTCGTCGCATCCGAACGGATTGATTTTTCGGAGACCCCCTATACGGTAGTTATTTGTAACAATGGAACCATTCTTCATCCGAAGGGGTGGTTGACGGGTAGTACGTTGACCTATGCGATTCAGTTGGATTCGGGAGTCGTTGAAGGAGGAGAGACTTTTTATTTGGGCGGACCGGAACCAAAGTTGAACGGTGCGAACAGTGAGGATTTGTCTGTGGAGAATTGGTTTGCCGTCGATTGTACGGCGCAAGATGGTGCGGGTGGCATCGGTCTGAAGCAACAGTGGCGGATCGGTATGGTGGGAAATGGCGGACCTGCGGCGGACGGAATAGCGATTTTTACGGGGTTGGCTTCTGATTTGACCGAAGAGAGTATTCCTTTGGATTGTGTCTTTTATGGCGATGCTGTGGGTGATGCGGCGGCTTATGGCTATCGATTGCCTGACGGTTCGTTGCTGACTGATTCGTCGGACATCTTCCTCTCTCCGGGGAAGGAGCGTTTGCTGAAGTTTCAAGGTGTTTATGACTATTTGAACGACCAATGGATTACGGAGAGAACTGCGGTGTCGAGGGAAATAGGTTCCGTGGATGCCCTTGTGCCGGAGATTCGTCTGGTTCCCTCTGTGTTTGATGTCCAATCTCATCCGGACGTGTGTGAGATTTGTTTTTCTTGGTGTGATATTTTGCCTGATTCCACTCGCTTTGGTGTCGTTTGGTTTTGCGATGACGGATGGGAGACTCTGCCCTCTGTTTCTTGTGCGGAAGAGGTTGTGAGCGATGATTCTTTCCATTGCTTGACAGTCACATCCGAGCGTTCTTTCTGTATGGATGAACGGAGGTTGTCCGACGGATTCGTGCGGATCTTCCCGATGGAGGGTGATGGTTGGGATACGTTAGGTTCTTTCTTGGATTATAACCTCACGGCTTTGCGTAAAGTCCAAGTGGAGACTCCAAAATTGACGGATTGTATGTCTGATACAACTATTTATCTGCTTCGAAATGAGAAGTTTGTTGAGCTTGATATCCCGGCTCCGAATTATTATGATCCTTGTGGAAGGTATGGACTTGTTCGTTCTGATACTATCGATTCTTTCCCTTCGGGAGAATATGAGTTGCGTTTTTCTTTGGTTGATTTAGATGATATGGTTGTCGTTGATTCGTGTGTTACTCGTTTGTTTGTGGTGGATAGTTCTATCCCAGATACGTTGCCTATCGTTGAGCCCGACACGCTGGTGGATTTCCCAGACACGCTCCCTCCCGTGGTGGAGCTAGTGGATACGGTTGTGATTATTCCTGATACGTTGCCTATCGTTGAGCCCGACACGCTGGTGGATTTCCCAGACACGCTCCCTCCCGTGGTGGAGCTAGTGGATACGGTTGTGATTATTCCTGATACGTTGCCTATCGTTGAGCCCGACACGCTGGTGGATTTCCCAGACACGCTCC
>CALCUH010000208.1 GCA_937907165.1 uncultured Bacteroidales bacterium
ATTCCTATTTCATTTGGAAATGCTTTCTGTCTTGCTCCGTATTTCACGCCAGGTGTAGGTAATGCGTTGATTTTCTACGACGAACCTCAGATTGATGAATTTTATTATACGTCTTCTTTTACTGACGTTGATTTCAGATTCATTGCTGAGTTGCGTGGCGGCGCACGTTTTGGATGGCTGATCGACCATTCCAACGCTTCCGATATGCTTTACATCAACGCTGAATTTGCCCGTCAATGGATGCCTTCTATCGATGATGGAACTTGGTCAAGGAATTTGATCGGCGTGGGTGTGGGCTTCTGTTTTTAAGTCCGTTAATTTTGTCGGGGTAGTGTGATCTGTTTCATTTCATAGCGGAAGTATTCGTATATAGGTGTCGATCAAAATAAGGCTGCGAAATAGTCTTCTCACATTGAGGAGCGCGCTATAATGGTCAAGCGTAAATCTGAGAATAATCTCGAGGTTTACGCTTGAATGTTTTTATGTTGCTAATTTTTAGCGGATCATTTGATATAGAATGTTAGGGCTCCATACACCGTCCCGTTCTTGGATTTCATGTCTTGGTCGCCGCCTCGGTATAGATTGAGCAAGCCTAGATCATAACCTACCATGAATTTCGAACATTTGCCGAACGTGGTTCCCAAGCCGAAGCGCAATCCGAAATCAAATCGTTTTGTGTTGTCTCCGTCAAACACTTTCACTTCATTCTCCATCGACTGCGCTAAACGCTCTGCGGCCGCCTGAAAAGCGGGGTCTTTTAATTCTATGTCGAAAGAGCTTTTTTGCTTACCCCCTAATCCGATTCCAAAGTAGGGACCGAATTCGTACACCATTCCCATTCTTCTCATTTTGTACCAAATGTTGTAGGTCATAGGAAGAACGATGTAATGTAAGTTGGTTTTCAATTCTTGCTTCATTTCATATTGTCCTTCTTTTTCGTACCGTACACCATCCATTCGCCAACCGCGCCGCTGGTATGTGACGCTGGTCTCCATGAAAATATGGTCGGTGAACCAATAATCGAATGCCAAACCTCCTTGCAGATTGGTAATTCCTTTGGGATCTTTCATGCCATACGGATCGTCCATCCTAAGCATTGAACAACCAGCACCATAGGTGATACCCATTGAATAAGTGCCTTTTTTTGACTCTTGCGCATTGGCTAACATCGTAACCAAAGATAGTGCGCACATAAAAAACATCTTTTTCATAATTGTAATTATTTATGGGGACTTTTATAAATTCCCCGATTGATAAACGTTTTCAAGCCAAGGGTATTCTTCAATCTTATGCGCGCTTTTGAAAATTTGTCGCCGTCCTGCTGATTTCCGCTCAGTCACAGTACCCGCACTGCTCCTTCACACACAAATCATCAACCTGTCTGACAAAATCTTCAAAATTCCTACACATCAATTTATAGAAATCCCCTAAAAAATAAAGTTGTTAGTCGTCGAAATCTGTTAGGTTGAATTTTTTGTCGAAGGTCATATCCACTCCGTTTGACAGTTCAATGTCGTATTCGTGATTGTCTCGGTCGATGCTGACAATTATTGCGTCGGAGTACATCTGCTCGATTCTTTCAAGAATCTCTTGGGGAATGAATTCGTTGGGCACTTTAGAGTTTTTGCAGTTGATTTCTTTCCAATCTCCATTCTTGAAAAATTCGATGTTTGTGTCGTCGGAAAGATAGACGTTGTAACGTGTCTCTATGAAATCACGTTCCTTGAAGACTGTCATCACATACTCATCGGGAAATTTCTGTTCGATGAAATCCATACTTCTTTGCGGAAGTTCATCGTAAGCGAGCGTCTGATTGTACGCCCACGCCCCTGAGAAGGGAAGTTGGCAAATTGCAAAAAACAATGCCATTGGCTGGATTTTTGTTTTTTTCATAATAGTAAATAATTTATTAGTTGTTGTTTTACGAGTTCGAAGGTAGAGTGGTTTTTAGAGAATAACAAATAAAAGCAGGTGGTAATTTTTGAATGGCTTTATGGGGAAAATGAATGGTTTTGTCTGTAACATCAGTGAGTTAAACAGATATGATGGAAACTCTCATTTTTAGTGGCTAGATTCACTTTTGTTTTATCACATCTCCGATTCTAAACGTCTCTTTCGGCAGCGCCAATCTGGTATCTGACAACTTGTCAAAAAGTTCTTTTTGTGCCGATCTGTCCATTTTAACGGCGCCATAGACATATTTGTAGTCCATCTCCATACCAAGATCCCAATAGGCGAAACCCATCTCTTTGAGCAGGGTGCCTAAAGCTGCCATCTGGACGGTGCCGCTGTTGTTCTCCGTGTGGAACCCGCAGAGACTGGCGTATGCGTTGCGCGTGACGAATCCCAGTTCTCCTGCCACCAGCTCGTCTCCGTGCCATAGTTCCACGCTGTCCACGCTTACTTGGAAATCCGGGTGGTTGTGTATCTGTTTGAATTCCTTCACCAAAGGTGGTACCAACCATGTGCCCTCTTCCTGATATCGTTCCATGATCCGCTTCGCGCAGAGGTCGAAATTGCGGTTGAACGTCAGCGTGTAATCGCTGAATTTTTGCCGAACATGTCTATATGTTTTCTTCGGAAAGGTGAATCGGTCAAAATCAATGATCAACTTATTTAGATGATGGCGGATTGTCAGATAATATCGCCAGTAATAGGATGACTTTTCACTGGCAGGTTCTACCTTAGATACCAAATCGAAATATTGTTTGTATTCTTCTATGGATGCTACCAATTTTTCCAACGACATGGGGTAATACCCTAAGGAGAGCGCCTTGCGTATCATCTCATCTGAGAAATCCGGATAGATGGCATCTTCCTCAATGACCTTGAGCACAAACTCCTGTAGTTCCTCATACACGTTGGCCTCTTTCACTTTGAGGTAATTCTCTTCCAGCTTCTGCTGAAGATCCGCTAAATCCTCAACCGAATTGATTTTGAAACCTGCGTGGTATACCGCCAATTGGAGAATCTCGAAGTTTGTCATTGGTAATTGGGCTTCTTTTATGTTGTAATTTATCGGAACCGTATTAGATGTAAAAAACGTCCGCTTATTGGGCGGACGCTTATGATAAAGATTGGTTACGATGCGATTCGCACCTCCAATTATTACAATCAATCGTTGAATTCGTCGAACATCTTGGTGCTGAGGTATTTCTCCGCACGGTCTGGAAATACGACAACGATGTTACCTTTGTCTATTTTCTCAGCTGTTTTGATGGCTGCCAACATAGCCGCGCCGCTGCTCATTCCGGCGAAAATTCCCTCTTTCGCGATGATCTGTCTTGCCATGGCAATCGCTTCCTCACTTTCGACCATCACTTGGATGTCGATTCTGGAAGGATCGTAGATGGCAGGGACGATAGCTTCTTCCATGTTCTTCAAACCTTGGATATAGTGACCCTTGATAGGGTGGGCGCATACGACTTTGATGTCCGGTTTGTGCTTTTTCAGGAATCTGGAGATTCCCATGATGGTGCCGGATGTTCCGAGCGCACAAACTAAATAGTCGATTTTCCCTTCCGTTTGTTCCCAAATTTCGGTGGCGGTGCCTTCGTAGTGGGCTTGGTAGTTAGCCGCATTGGAGAATTGGTCTGGCATGAAGTACTTGTCCGGATTTTCGTTGACCAACTTGTGCGCCATTCTGATGGCTCCGTCCGTACCCTCATCGGCTGCGGTGAGGATTACTTTTCCTCCGTAGGAGCGGATGATCTTTCTTCTTTCGATGGATACAGCCGAACTCATGACAATCTCCACTTGGTATCCTTTTACGATACCTGCGATGGCCAAACCGATACCAGTGTTTCCTGAAGTCGGTTCGATGATTACTTTGCCAGGTTTCAGTTTGCCCTCTTTTTCCGCTTGCTCGACCATCTGGATGGCGATGCGGTCTTTAATGCTGCCAGTAGGGTTGAAACCTTCCACCTTGGCGAATATGTTAACGTTAGGGTTCGGACAAAGCTTGTTAATCTTAACGAGCGGCGTGCCTCCGATGGCCTCTAATATGTTATTACAAATCATTATAATAGAATTTAATAGTTGTAGTTATAATTATAATTCACTTTCTTTCAATCTTTCTGCATTTTCCGCGACAATCAGTTTGTCGATGATCTCTTGGATGTCGCCGCCAACGACCGCTTGCAAGTTGTAGAGAGTAAGGTTGATTCGGTGGTCCGTCACACGTCCTTGCGGATAGTTGTAGGTACGGATTTTCGCCGAACGGTCTCCCGTGGATACCATGGTTTTCCTTCTTGCGGCGATGTCGTCGATGTACTTCTGGTGCTCACGGTCGTAAATCATCGTGCGTAGACGTGACAACGCGCGTTCCTTATTCTTAGGCTGGTCGCGGGTCTCTGTA
>CALCUH010000209.1 GCA_937907165.1 uncultured Bacteroidales bacterium
GCAATTGCAAATGTATTCAAGCAGACCTTTAGGGTCGGGAGCACCGTACTTTTTCTGCAAATAGTCAACTGACGCATAAGCTGGCAGACCAGTGGTGTGGGTCAGCACGTGGCGCAGGCGAATGGTGGTGCGGTCGGTGCTGTCTTTGTTGACCCAATCCTTATAACCTGGAATGAAGTCGCTGACAGGGTCAGAGAGACGCAGCTTGCCTTGTTCCATGAGCTTCATAATGCTGAGGCCGGTGGCAAGTGGCTTAGTACACGACGCCATATCGAATATTGTTCCTGTGGTCATAGGGTCGATGGTGGGTTTTACGCGGCGGTTTCCATAGGCTTTGATATAAGCCATCTTTCCGTGACGGACTACAGCGAGCACAGCACCAGGCATTTTGCCATCTTTGATGCCCTGATTGAGAATGTCGCCGTCCGGGGACATGTAGATCACCTCGTCATAGTCACGCTCCTCTTTCAAGTGAGTGATGAGGCGGTCAATCGGTTCAATCTGCATCACCATGCCAGAACTGAAGCCAAAGGCGTAATCGTCAATCTTCTTATGCTTATCAAGCGTGTAATCACGGATATTATGCACGACAATCTCAGCCAATCCTTTCGCCTGCGCCCTTTTCAGAATCGAGTGGTTCAGCGGGCTCTCCAGAAGTTCGGGCACTGCCGACAATATATCTAGTCTCATAGGATATTCTATTTGATTTTAGACATAAAACGTTCTTTATCGATGACGAAGCGGAAATGTTCAGCCGTTCCGACCACATCACCCTTCGAATCTTTCGCCTCAATGGAGAAGCCGATTTTTCTTCCCTCGATAGCCGAAATGGTGGCGGTCAGTGTGATTTTCTCACCGATAGCGGAGGCTTTCGTATGTTTCACATTGATTTCAACGCCTACCGTGTCGCTCCCCTCCTGCATATCACCTTGCACCATCTTCATGGCGGTATTCTCCATATAAGCCACCATGGCAGGCGTGGCGAACACGTTCAGGGAACCCGAACCCATCACCGCGGCGGCGTCCTTCTCCAAGACGGTTATCGTCTGCGTATATTGATCTCCTACTTGCATAGCATTCCATTTTTACGCGAAGATACGTCTTTTTATTTACGGATAAAAGAGGCGTGACGTATGGAAATAAAACTTAATGAAACATCCATCCCTTACTGGTTTGGTCCTTAATTTCGCACCATCCGTCGATTCTATTTGGAATGTGTTCCGAAGTTTTATAAATTTAGAAAATGTTAAATTGTGAATGACATATGGCACCATTCAGTTTATATGACCGTATGAAAACGATGTTTTTGAGGGGATTATTGATCGTAGTCCTTTGCGTAGGTTGTGCGGAATCACAACGTGGCGAATTTGTTCCTCAATCCGAGGAGTTTAAGATGTTTTTGGAAAAGTTTCCTGAGCAAAAAACGCCTATTTATAATGCTGCGGATGCTCCTATTGAAATTTTAGGGACTGATAGTATGACAGAGTATGAAGGGGACATGTGGGAACGTTTTTTGTCAGATGCAGAGACAAATCAATTCGTAAAAGGGAAAATTCCCATGACGATTAATCCGGAAGCTTTATGCTATCTTGGTTGCATGGCTGGTGCACGAGTGAAAAGTAGATTGTTGCAAACCAACAAGTTTGTGATGCTGATAATAAACAAAGGAAGTGATGCGGGGTGCGGTGAAGAGGAATTCCTTGTGATTTACGATGAAAATGGGGAAGTGACAGATTATCTTGTGATTTATGGGAATTATTCAAAGAATGATATCCCTTCATTAAAAACAGCTAATATGTACACACCTTACTCTATTTTTTCAAAGATAGAAGATGATAGTATTATTATATTAGAAAAGAAATATTATTTTCATTTGGAAAATGGGGAAACGAAACGTTATGAAATAGTTTATACAAAGCGTAATTATGTTGTTTCAGACAAAGGAAAATTTGTGATGACAAGCGAAGAAGTGACGGAGAAGAAAGAATAATAGAGACTTATTACCTTGTTCGAGCCAACCCGAATCCTGCAGTTTGGAAGATGCTTCAAGAAAATCGTTTTATTAAGGAATATGATATGTCAGAACCAAAAAGTTGCGTTAGTCTCTCTCTCTCGATTATTTTCAGACACAAAAAAAAGGGCATATCGTATTGATACGCCCTCTCATAGTTCATATATTTCCTAAAATCTTTTTAGAACTCCGAAGAGAAGTGGAATTTGATCTTAGGAAAATCGGTCTGCGCCATCTGAAGAATATAGCCCGAATCAGCCAAGAAGACATCCCTATCCTCTTTGTCCTTCGCCATGTATTGGTACTTACGTTTCTTGAAGTTATCCAAAGCCTCGGCGTCATCGCTTTCGATCCAGCAAGCCTTGTAGAGGTTGATAGGCTCCCAACGGCACTTCGCGTTGTACTCGTGTAGCAAACGGTATTGGATGACCTCGAACTGCAACTGGCCCACCGTACCGATGATCTTGCGACCGTTGAACTGGTTGGTGAAGACCTGCGCCACACCCTCGTCCATCAACTGCTCGATACCCTTAGCCAGCTGTTTAGCCTTCATAGGGTCATCATTCTCTATATATTTGAACATCTCAGGTGAAAAGCTCGGCAATCCCTTGAAATGGATGTTCTCACCGGAAGTGAGCGTATCACCGATTTTGAACGTTCCGCCCGAATCAGGCAATCCGACGATATCACCCGGCCAAGCCTCGTCGACCGTCTCCTTCTTCTGCGCCATGAAACAGGTAGGCGCCGAGAACTTCATCAGCTTATCGAAACGCACATGCTTATAGTTGACGTTACGTTCGAACTTACCGGAACATATCTTCACGAAAGCGATACAACTGCGGTGGTTCGGGTCCATATTGGCATGGATCTTAAAGACGAAACCGGAGAACGCCTCCTCTTCCGGCTTCACCACACGCTCCACCGTCTGCGTAGGCTGCGGAGTCGGAGCGATTTTGCAGAAGCAGTCGAGCAACTCCTTCACACCGAAGTTGTTCAATGCGCTACCGAAGAATACAGGAGCCACCTGACCAGCCAGATACTCGTTCACATCCAAGTCCGAATAGACCCCATTGATGAGGTCCACATCCTCACGAAGCTGGCGGGCATCCTCCTCGCCTATGTGGCTTTCGAGCTCAGGACTGTTGATGTCCTTGAATTCGATATCCTCCGTAATAGTCTGTTTGCTCGGCGTATATAGATTCAGCTTTTTTTCGTAGAGATTATAGACACCTTTGAACTTGTCGCCTTGGTTGATAGGCCAAGAGAGCGGACGCACACGGATGTTGAGCTCCTTCTCCAATTCGTCCATCAAGTCGAAAGGATTGTTACCGTTACGGTCCATTTTGTTGACGAAGACGATGACAGGCGTGTTGCGCATACGGCAGACGTTCATCAGCTTACGGGTCTGCGCCTCGACACCCTTCGCGCAGTCAACCACGATGATTACGCTGTCCACGGCCGTCAATGTACGGAAGGTATCCTCTTGGAAGTCCTGGTGACCCGGCGTATCCAAAATATTGATTTTAAATCCGTTGTAGTCGAAAGCCATGACGGAAGTGGCGACGGAAATACCACGCTGCTTCTCAATCTCCATCCAGTCGGAAGTGGCGGTCTTCTTAATCTTATTGGATTTCACCGCACCGGCGATGTGGATCGCACCTCCGAACAGCAACAACTTCTCTGTCAACGTAGTCTTTCCCGCATCCGGGTGACTGATAATGGCGAAGGTCCTTCTTCGCTTAATCTCTTCTGTTAAGCCCATAAACAAATTTTCAATTTGACCGCGAAGTTAATAAAAATTTACGATTTAATTTTTATTCCACCGTGACCGATTTCGCCAGATTCCTTGGTTGGTCCACGTCCAGCCCTTTCGCCACCGCCACATGATAGCTAAGCAATTGCAGCGGAATGACGCTCAGAAGCGGCGCTAGGCACGCCAACGTGGAAGGAACCTCCACCACATCGTCCACCATCCTACGCACCTGCTCGTCGCCCTCAGTGACCACAGCGATGATATGTCCCTTGCGGGAGATGACCTCCTGCATGTTGCTTATAATCTTTTCGTAGAGCTGATGGTGGGTAGCGATGAAGACGACAGGCATCTCACTATCCACCAAAGCGATAGGACCATGTTTCATCTCCGCCGCAGGGTAACCCTCCGCATGGATGTAGGAGATTTCCTTCAGTTTGAGAGCGCCTTCGAGCGCCACTGGATAATTGAAGCCACGTCCCAAATAGAGGAAGTTATGGGCGAAGGTGAAGCGGCTCGACATGCTCTTGATCTTCTCGTTTTGTTTTAAGATAACCTCAATCTTGTCAGGGATGCGCACCAACTCCTCCAAAGTCTCCTCGTACTCCTGTTGCGATACGGTACCCTTAGCCATCCCTAGTGAAAGCGCCAACATCGTAAGGACCGTAACCTGACCCGTGAAAGCCTTGGTGCTAGCCACACCAATTTCCGGACCCACATGGATATAGACGCCCGTGTCCGAGTTACGTGCGATGCTGCTTCCCACCGCATTGACGATACCGAAGACCAACGCACCTTGCGAACGAGCCAAATCAATAGCCGCAAGCGTATCCGCCGTCTCTCCGCTTTGGCTGATGGCGATGATCACATCGTCGTGCTCAATGACAGGGTCGCTGTAGCGGAACTCGCTCGCATAAGCCACTTCGACCGGAATACGGCAGAAATGCTCAATCAGTTGTTTGCCAATGAGTCCGGCGTGC
>CALCUH010000210.1 GCA_937907165.1 uncultured Bacteroidales bacterium
ATGAGCAGTGGTACCGCGCCACGGGACTGCCGCTGATGGAAGCCTTCGGACAGACGGAATCGACCGTTATCGTATCTCTTCCATAGAGCCTGATTTGCTGACGGACGAAATCATTGCGTTTACAGCCCGTTCTTCGCGTTTTCTCCCTCATTTCCACATTCCCCTTCAGTCGGGCTGTGATGAGGTCTTAAAACTGATGAAAAGACATTATGAACGATCGCTCTTCGCAGAGAAGATTCGTAAGATTAAGGAGATGATGCCCGACGCTTTCATCGGCGTGGATGTGATTGTGGGTACGAACGGTGAGACGGAGGAGTATTTCAACTCTTCCTACGAATTCCTGAAATCGTTGGATGTGACGCAGCTTCATGTGTTCTCCTATTCGGAACGTCCTAACACGCAGGCGCTGAAAATCTCAGGACGTGTGCGACCTGAGGAGAAGAAGCGTCGTAGTGAACTGCTTCATGCGCTTTCGGAGGAGAAACGCTTGAATTTCTATCGGTCGCAAGTGGGAAAGAGCGCTCGTGTGTTGTGGGAGGAGAAGCGTACCGCAGGCTTGATGCATGGCTTTACGGAGAATTATTTGGTGGTGGAGCGTAAGTACGACAAGGCGTTGGTGAATCGCGTGACGGAAGTGACGCTGGGCGATGTGAATGCGGATGGATCCGCGATGACCATTGTAGAATAACCGAACGATATTGTCCGTCTCATTGAAAAGTATGGGACGGATTCTTTTTTTTAGGGAAATCATCTATCTTTATGGAACTATTTTGACAGGTGAATTTGTATGAGAAACGCTAATTTGTTCATAATCATTTTGTTTGTCTTGTTTTTCACGGTGTGTGTGTACATTATTGCGAAATCGAGGCAGCAGACTTACGAAAAGTCTAAAGAAGGAAAGGTGTCGAGAGCCATCATCGCTCTTTTCTCTTTGACTATGAAGATGAACGGGGTGGTGGACAAGGATGAGTTGAACATTGCGCGTAAATACTTTTTCCATAGATTTCATGGCCATTTTATATGGGCGGTTGAGATGCTTGACGAACTCAATAGTAGGAAGTTGAAGAAGTACTGGGACTATTGTGTGGAGATTGTCGGATCAAAAACGATGAGCTATGACGAGCGTTTTGATTTGTTAAAGGTACTTTTTAAAATAGGGTATTCTTGTAATGGTATTGATGATGTGAAGATCGAGCTTTTGCGTGGTATCGCGAAGTATTTCCTTATCCACGATTGGGACTTGGCTTCTTTGGAGTATCAGTATGAGTGCGGACAATATAAGGACCGTCAGAAACAGAAGGAGGCGCTTGAAATGGCTGCGAAATATAAAATTGAGGTGGCTTATACGATCTTAGGCCTTCCGCAAGGCTCTTCTCTGCAAGAGGTGAAAGCGGCTTATAGGGCGCTGGCTATGCAATACCACCCTGATCATATACCTATGGAACTGAATGATGAGATGAGAGAGATGACGCTCACATTATTCAGACAGATGACGGAAGCCTATAATTTTTTGGTGGCTACATTGGAACGATAATTACAATTTTAATATTTACAAATAACGGGGGATAGCGAAAGGTTGTTCAAATTCGGTAATCAAATGTTCTATCGGGCATGACAAATCCTATCAAAAGAAGAAATGCTACTACTAGTTGTATCGCAACGATTGTGATCGTTTTAAAGGAAAGAGAAAAGATATGTATGAAATCCCTTGGGGTGGATTTCCAGGAATATAGGAAGAATGATATCGCTTCAATTATTGCATAGGCAGTAAGTATGTGAAAACTGATAAATATTGAAGTGCTTTCATTAAGGTGTAATATGAACCAGCAAAGCGTGTTTATAATGATAACGATTGAGAATACTCTCATGATGGTATGTCCATAATCCCTGTTAATGCGTATCATATGTGTGTCATAAAGTGTTGGCATCAAACGTTATTGTAGATGCTTGGCAAATATATGCATTATAAAGAGAATTCCTATGCCAATAAACAAAGCGTCCTTGACAACAGTGTGTCAAGGACGCTCCTTCTTATGACATGATTAGGCTTTAAAGTTTCACGAATTTTGAAACGTAACGTACACCATCCACTGTGATGTTCACGATGTACATATTGCTCTCCCAATTACCCACATAGATGCTTTCTCCTGCGGAGATTTGGTCTGAGAGTATGATTCTACCTGTCACGTCGGAAATCGTCAGGTCGGCCTTGTCTCCAGCGAATGAGAACCACAAATAATCAGATACAGGGTTCGGATAGATTTGTAGGCTAGGCTTCTCTTCGGAACTTTCTGGTTGTGCCAGTTCACTTGTAGACGAAGCCAAAACACCGAAGAAAGCGTTTTTCTTTGCGTAGGTCGGACGTGATGTGATCGCCCATGCACCGTCTCCTGTATAGGAGAAGCGACTGAAGGATTCACCATTCGTATGTGGTTGATATCTTACGGAATCGATTACTACCATTGTTCCGTTCACGTTTCTTGACAAGGAGATGGTCTGTCCTTTGTCTTTCGACAACTCGAAGTTCGTATGTCTCGGACCTTGAGCGGAGGAATCCGCATCAGCCCAGAACACGAGGTAACCCTTTGCCGGAACTGTCGTTTCGGATGGTTTGCCTGACGGAATTTGGAAACGGTTCAATGTCTTTCTCTTGTCCGACAAATATAAACCGGCTAAATCAACCGGAGAGTTGCCGTCGTTGTAGATTTCAATCCAGTCCTCGTCTTGTCTGAACTCATCCACATATTGTTTGTTCGCCGCACAAACCTCGTTAATGTAGAGCTTGTCGTAAACAGTGGAGTTGTTGTCTTTCTCGAAGAGGGCGCGAAGCACGCAGGAGCCATTGACGTTCGCGCTGTATTCTTCTGAATAGGAGGTGTTAGTGGTAGTCACGCCAGTCGCCTCATCCAGCAAAGAGAGGTCGAATGCGACAGATCCCGAATTTTTCGCACTGTGGAGTTCTACGGCGATGACATTCTGTCCAGATGTCAAATCGCTCTTCTTGATATTGAAACTTACAGTTGCGTAGGAATCCATCTCGTAAGTGGCTCTTGTGGAGTCGTTCACGTTTCCTTCCAAATTGAAACGGTAAATCTCTTTGCCGTTCAAGTAGATGATGGCGCCGTCGTTGATATGGGCAAGACATTGTAACTCGTTGCTCAATGAGTTCAGGTTGTTGATGGTGAACTCTTTTCTCAAATAAGTGGTCTTAGCGGCTGTTGTCGTGCCAAATCCGCCAGTCCAATCGCCCATTCCGCCAGTCCAATCACCCATTCCGCCAGTCCAATCACCTATGCCTCCGTTCCAGCCACCGTTGTTGCCACCGTTATTGTCACCAGTGTTTCCTCCGTTCCAGCCGCCGTTGTTGCCACCGTTGTTGTCACCAGTGTTTCCTCCATTCCAGCCGCCATTCCAACCACCATTGTTGTTGCCGCCAGGACCTGTTTGTCCACCATCATTAGCGTCTCCAGGCGCAGGCATGATACCGCCACCGATACCGCCCATATTGCCCCAGTCGCCCATGCCACCAGTCCAACTGCCGCCACCACTATTGCCGGTAACGTTGGTCTTCACGTAATAGGAGACGCTACCGCCGAGAGGCGCTTCACCGGATTGCCAGCTTGCGTCGTTGAAGGAGATTTGC
>CALCUH010000211.1 GCA_937907165.1 uncultured Bacteroidales bacterium
AGCGGGCGCCTAAATAGGGTAGCGGTGGCTCATTTGCATATATAATGGAAATAATAAGTATAAAAAAGATAATACAATGAACAGAGAACAATTGTTTGAGAACATCATGCGCAAGAGGTCTTTCCTTTGCGTGGGTTTGGATACTGACGTTAATAAAATTCCTGAATTCTTATTTGATAGGGAAGGTGACTTGGACCCTATTTTCGAGTTCAACAAATCTATCATTGACGCCACGGCGGATTTTTGTGTCGCGTATAAGCCTAATCTCGCATTCTACGAGAGCCTCGGCTTGCAAGGCTGGGATGTCTTGGAGCGCACCATCGATTACATCCGTGAGAAATATCCGGACCAGTTCTTGATCGCGGATGCAAAGCGTGGCGATATCGGCAATACCTCTTCCATGTATGCCCGCACATTCTTCGGCGCCTTGGATTTCGATTCCGTAACGGTGGCTCCTTACATGGGTGAGGATTCTGTCTCTCCGTTCCTCACTTACGAGAACAAATGGGTGACCTTGTTGGCGTTGACATCCAACAAAGGCGCTTTCGATTTCCAATTGATGGAGGATAAGGAGAGCGGTGACCGCCTTTTCGAAAAGGTTTTGAAGACTTCCTTGAAGTGGGGTAATGAGGATAACATGATGTATGTGGTCGGTGCGACTAAGGCTGAGATGCTGTCCGACATTCGAAAGATTATCCCTAATCATTTCCTTTTGGTACCTGGTATAGGCGCGCAAGGCGGTAGCTTGGCCGACGTGGTGAAATATGGTATGAACAAAGAGTGCGGTTTGTTGGTCAACTCTTCCCGCGCTATCTTATATGCTTCCAACGGAGAGGATTATGCTCAAGCTGCCCGTGCCGAGGCGCAGAAGGTGCAGCAACAGATGAGCGAGTTCCTTAAGGCGTTGGAATAATCGGGTATTAGAGTATAATGTACAACAAGAGGAAGATAATCAATGATCCTGTGCATGGGTTCATTTCGATTCCGAGTGAACTGCACTATGATTTGATACAACATCCATATTTCCAGCGTTTGGGTAGAGTCAAACAGTTGGGAATGAGTTATTTGGTTTATCCTGGAGCTCAACATACGAGATTCCAACATTCGCTCGGAGCCATGTTCCTTATGGAGGAGGCGATCGCCCAGTTGAGGTCGCGCGGAAACGAAATCACGGACGAGGAGGCGGATGCTGTCCTCGCCGCCATCCTTCTGCATGATATCGGTCACGCTCCTTTCTCTCATGTGTTGGAGGATACGCTGACGCGTGAGATATCCCACGAGGAGATCTCTTTGCTGATGATGGAGCAGATTAATAAGGAGATGAACGGTGCATTGGAGCTGGCGATGTCTATCTTCCGCAACCAGTATCACAAGAAGTTCCTTCATCAGTTGGTCTCCAGCCAATTGGATATGGACCGTCTCGATTATTTGATCCGTGATAGCTTTTTCACCGGAGTGGTCGAGGGCGCTGTGGGTGCCGCCCGCATCATCAAAATGCTTAATGTGCATGACGATCAATTGGTCGTGGAAGCGAAGGGGGTCTATTCCATCGAGAAGTTCCTCATCGCGAGGCGTATGATGTATTGGCAGGTCTATTACCACAAGACTTCGGTGGCGGCAGAACAGGTCTTGATTAAGACGTTGGCGCGCGCCAAGGAACTGACTTCAAAGGGGGTGGATTTGTTTGCGGCTCCTCAACTTGATTATTTCCTTAAAAACACGATTACCAAAAAGGATTTCATGGTCTCAGACGAGGCTTTGACCAACTATGCCAAGTTCGACGATTCCGACGTTATCAGTGCCGTGAAGACTTGGTCCTCTTGCGATGATAAGGTGCTTTCTACGTTGTGCCGTAATTTGATGAACAGGGTTTTGTTTAAAATGGAGGTGCGTGAGAAGATGCCTTTGGAGAGTGAGGTGCGTGATTACGTGAGGGAAATTTCCGGGAAAATGGGTCTGACAGAGGAAGATGCGCGATATTTTGTTACAATTCATCCAGTGTCCTCCTATACATATAGCCCCCAAAACGATTCCATTAAGGTTCTGTATGCCGATGGTGGCTTGAAGGACATCACGGATTCTTCCGATTTGCTTAATCTCTCGTTGATTAGCAAACATGAGAAAAAGTATTATTTCGGATATATAAAGTAAAATGATTTGTTGTAAAGTAATGGTTTTAATGTAAAAAGGCATTTAAACTAATATTTTATCCAAACAAATTTTCTTAGTGAGCTATTTTCCTTATTTTTGCAAAAAATATTATTTATTATGGAGTTTTCAGCACAACAGATTGCCGACTACCTAAAAGGTACGGTAGTTGGAAATCCTGAGGTTAAGGTTTCTAATTTTTCAAAGATAGAGGCAGGTGAACCGGGTACGTTGACTTTCTTGTCCAACCCGAAGTATACCGAATATATATATACCACAAAGGCGAGCGCCGTTTTAGTCAACAAGGATTTTGAGCCTGAACAGGAGTTGAGCACCACGCTGATTAAGGTGGAAAACTCTTACGAGGCGTTGGCTTCCTTGCTTACGTTGGTTGATAATTTCAAACCTAAGAAGTCGGGCATTTCTCCTATGGCTTTCATCTCAGAGAAGGCGAAATTGGGCGAGAACGCTTATGTTGGCGCTTACGCTTGCATCGAGGATGGAGCTGTGATCGGAAAGAACGCCAATATCTATCCTCAGGTTTATATCGGCGACAATGTGCGTATCGGCGATAACGTGACTCTCTTCCCAGGTGTGAAAATCTATAAGGAGTGCGTTATCGGTAACAATTGCACGATTCATGCGGGAACTGTCGTCGGTTCTGACGGATTCGGGTTCGCTCCTACGGCAGACGGACGTTATGATAAGATTCCTCAGATTGGAATAGTCATCATTAATGATGACGTTGAGATCGGTGCCAATACGACGATCGACCGCTCTACCATGGGTGCGACGGTCATTGGCAAGGGTGTGAAACTTGATAATTTGGTACAAATAGCCCATAACGTCGAGGTGGGAGATAATACTGTGATGGCGGCTTTAACGGGTATCGCAGGTTCGACGAAGATTGGAAAACATTGTATGTTTGGTGGACAGTCCGGCGCTGTTGGACATTTAACCATTGCTGATAATAATATCTTCGCCGCGAGATGTGGCGTTTCAAATAACATTAAACAACCGAACGGAATGTATCACGGATTCCCTCATGTGGAGGCGAAGACTTTCCAACGTTCGTATGTTTGTTTCCGCAACTTCCCTGCTATCAGGAGTCAGATTTTAGATTTGGAGAAGCAGGTGGCCGAGTTGAAGAAGATGATAGAACATAACTAAGAAAATATGGCCAAACAGAAAACATTAAAGGAAGCGTTCACGCTTCAAGGCAAAGGTTTGCACACGGGGCTTCCCGTGACAATCACGTTTAACCCCGCTCCGGCGAACCACGGATACAAGGTTCAACGCGTTGATTTGGAAGGACAACCGATTATTGATGCGGTTGCTCAGAACGTTGTTGAAACTTCTCGTGGAACCGTCATTGCGGAAGGTGATGTGAAAATCAGTACTATAGAGCATGCCATGGCTGCTCTTTTTTCGTTTGAAATAGACAATTGTTTGATTCAGGTGAACCAGCCTGAATTTCCTATTTTAGACGGTAGCGCTTCCGCCTACGTCGAAGAGATTTCTCGTGTGGGTGTCATCGAGCAGGATTACGATAAGGAGTTTTTCGTGGTGACGAAAAAGATGGAGTACAAGGATCCTAACACGGGTTCTTCCATTGTTTTGTTGCCGGACGACGAGTTCAACTTGAATGTGTTGGTTTCGTATCCTTCCTGCATTTTGACGAATCAGTATGCGACATTGGAGTCGTTGGCTGATTTCCCTAAGGAGATTGCTGCGGCGCGTACGTTTGTCTTTGTGAGGGAGATAGAGATTCTCTTGAAGAATAACCTGATTAAGGGTGGCGACCTCGACAATGCTATTGTGATTTACGACAAGGAGATGGAGCAGGCGGACATTGACCATCTGACCTCCTTGCTCGGAATGGATTCCATATCCGTCTCCAAATTGGGTTATTTGCAGAAGCGTCCTTTGGCGTTCGACAACGAGCCCGCTCGACATAAGCTTTTGGATGTGATCGGTGATTTGGCGTTGATCGGTAAGCCGATTAAGGGTCGTGTCATCGCTACTTGTCCGGGGCATAAGTTGAATACGGATTTCGCGAAGAAGGTATTCAAGACTTTAAAACGACAGGAGATTATCATTCCTCATTATGATCCGACAGTCCCTCCGTTGATGGACATCAATAAGATTAAGACGCTTTTGCCTCATCGTTGGCCGATGTTGCTGATTGATAGGATTATCGAGGTGAAGGAGCGTGGAGTAGTCGGTGTGAAAAATGTTTCAGGAAATGAGACGTTCTTCTGCGGACATTTCCCTGACGAGCCTGTCATGCCGGGTGTGCTTCTCGTGGAGGCGATGGCGCAGACTGGAGGAATCCTCATATTGAGTAAGTTGGATGATCCTTCCAAATATTCGACTTACTTCTTGTCTATCGACAAAGTTAAATTCAGAAATAAAGTTGTTCCGGGCGATACGATCATCTTCAAATTGGATTTGATGACCGATATTCGTCGCGGTTGCGCTTATATGAAGGGCTACGCCATTGTCGCCGATAAGATTGCGGCGGAAGCGGAGTTCCTCGCTCAAGTTGTGAAGAATAAGTAATTATTATATTATTTTATGGTACAGGAAATGTCATTTATCCATCCCGAGGCGAAGATCGGAAACAATGTTGAGATCGGACCTTTCGTCTACATTGATAGAAATGTGGAGATCGGTGATGGATGCCAGATTATGGCGCATGCGACAATTATGAGTGGTGCAAGAATCGGGAAGAACGTAAGGATCTTTCCGAATGCGGTAATTTCCGCCATCCCTCAGGATTTGAAATTCAAGGGAGAGGAGACCACTGCGGTGATTGGTGACAACACGACCATCCGCGAATGTGCGACGGTAAATAGAGGTACCGCGTCGAAGGGTACGACTATCGTGGGTTCCAATTGCTTGATTATGGCTTATGCGCATATTGCGCACGACTGTAAGTTGGCCAATAACATTATTATTGGTAATGCGTCTCAGATTGCAGGGGAAGTGGTGATTGACGATTGGGCGATTTTGTCTGGAAGCGTTTTGGTGCACCAGTTTTCCCATATCGGTGCTCACGTGATTATTCAAGGTGGTTCCCGTGTGGGAAAGGATGTCCCTCCGTATGTGACGGCAGGTCGTGATCCGTTGAGCTACGCAGGTTTGAATTTGGTGGGTTTGCGTCGCCGCGGTTTCAGCAATGACCAAATTCGTGAGATTCAGGAGATTTATAGAATCTTGTATCAATCTGGTTTGAATATGACTCAAGCGACGGAGAAAATTATCTCCGAGATTGCTGATTCGGCGGAGAAACAGACTGTCGTTTCGTTCTTGAATTCTGCTGAAAGAGGTATCATTCGCGGCTATTTTGATTAAGAGAAATACACAATAAATTATTCATTTATGTCAGAAGTGATTAAAATTAAAAAGGGTCTCGACATTAATTTGAAGGGAAAGGCCAAGGAGATCTTCGCGAAAGCGGAGATGCCTGATGTCTTCTCTGTCAGGCCCGATGATTTTCACGGCATCAAACCTAAAACCATCGTTAAGGAAGGGGATCAAGTGAAAGTCGGAAGCGTTTTGTTCTATGACAAAGCGAATCCCGATTTGAAGGTGGTTTCTCCTGTCAGTGGCGAGGTGATCGCTGTGAACAGAGGCGAAAGACGCAAGGTGCTCGACATCCGCGTCAAGTCGGACGGTCAGTTTGCTTCCGAGAATTTCGAGAAGGGCAAGCCGTCGTCCATGAGCAAGGAACAGGTGAAGGAGGCCGTCCTGAACGCTGGTTTCTTTGCTTTCATCAAACAACGTCCGTTCGACGTTATCGCAAACCCGAATGACGCTCCTAAGGCGATCTTCATCTCTGGTTTCGATACCGCTCCTTTGGCTCCTAACTATGATTTCATCATGGTTGGTCGCGAAGAGGAGTTCCAATATGGCGTCGATGCGTTGGCTAAGCTCTCCGGTGCTAAGGTTCATGTTGGCATCAACGTGGACAATGCGTCTAAGTTGTTTAAATTGACAAAGGGTGTTGAACTCCATGAGTTCCAAGGACCTCATCCTGCAGGAAATGTGGGCGTTCAAATCCACCATGTTGATCCAATCAACAAGGGTGAAATCGTTTGGACTGTCAACGCTCAGGATGTCGCTATGATCGGTAAGGCTTTCTTGACGGGCTCGATCGATTACACCCGTACCATCGTTTTGGCTGGTTCTTCTGTTAAGAACCCTGCTTACTCGAAGATGGTTTATGGTGCGTCTATCGCTAATATTGTCGCTAATAATATCGAGGGTGATAACGTTCGTTACATCAGCGGTAATCCGTTGACGGGTATGCAAATCCCTGCGGACGGTTTCTTGGGCGCGTTCGACGCTCAGGTGACGGTAATTCCGGAAGGTGACAAAAATGACGAATTCTTGGGCTGGATCATGCCTCGTTTCAATAAGTTCAGCGTGAACCGTTCTTATTTCTCTTGGTTGCTCGGAAGCAGCAGGGAGTATGAGATCGATACCAACATGAATGGTGGTGAACGAGCATTTATCATGTCTGGTGAGTACGACAAGGTGTTCCCGATGGATATCTATCCTGAATTCCTTGTGAAGGCTATCATCGCACAGGATATCGATAAGATGGAGCAGTTGGGTATTTACGAGGTTGCGCCGGAAGATTTCGCTTTGTGTGAATTTGTATGTACTTCAAAGATTGAGACTCAACGTATTGTGCGTGAAGGATTGGACTTCTTGCGCAAGGAGTTGGCTTAATGGATGTGTAATAAATTAAAATGATATAAAATTGAAAGCGTTAAGAAATTTTCTCGACAAAGTGAAACCGTCTTTTGAGGAAGGCGGAAAATTTCACGCGTTTCGCTCTGTGTTCGACGGATTTGAGACCTTCTTGTTCGTCCCTAACACGACAGCGAAGAGAGGAAGCCACATCCATGATTGCATCGACTCAAAACGTGCGATGTCCATGGTTGTTATCGCGTTGATACCGGCTCTTTTGTTCGGTATGTACAACGTTGGTTTCCAACATTATTTAGTGCATGGTGAGGAAGCCTCTTTCGGGGCGATGTTCCTTTACGGTTTCTTGGCTGTGTTGCCGAAAATCGTGGTCTCATACATCGTCGGTCTGGGTATCGAGTTCGTCGTTGCCCAATGGAGAGGGGAGGAAATCCAAGAAGGATTCCTCGTTTCCGGTATGTTGATTCCTATGATTGTGCCGGTTGAGTGTCCGTTGTGGATTCTCGCTATTGCGACTGCTTTTGCGGTCATCTTCGCGAAAGAGGTTTTCGGTGGAACGGGTTACAATATCTTTAATGTGGCTTTGGTTACCCGCGCGTTCTTGTTCTTCGCATATCCTACGAAGATGTCTGGTGACGCTGTTTGGGTCTCTAAGGATGCTTTATGCTGCGTTGGTAGCGAATCTCCATTGATTGACGCCTTCACGGGTGCCACTCCGTTGGGTCAGGCTGCCACTACGGGCGTTGAGCATATCACCAATGCGGTAGGTTCTGATATGTCTGTCATGGATATGATCATCGGTTTGTATCCAGGTTCTATCGGTGAGACTAGTGTCATCGCGATCGGTATCGGTGCGTTCATCTTGTTGTGGACGGGTATCGCTAACTGGAGAACGATGTTTTCTGTATTCGCCGGTGGTATTTTGACTGCTATGTTGTTCAATTCTATCGGTGCGAATGATGTGATGAACCTTCCTTGGTTCGAGCACATCTTCTTGGGTGGTTTCTGCTTCGGTGCTGTCTTTATGGCTACCGACCCTGTCACTTCTCCTAGAACTGAATGTGGTAAGTATGTCTATGGATTCTTGATCGGTTTCGTCGCAATTGTGGTACGTTGTCTGAACCCAGGTTATCCTGAGGGTATGATGTTGGCCATCTTGTTGATGAACGTGTTCGCTCCGTTGATTGACCATGTATTCGTACAAAGAAATATCAACAAGCGTTTGAAACGTGTTTCTGAATAATCATTAATATCGAATAAGTCATGAATAAAAATAGTAATGTTTATACTATCATCTATGCTTCGGTAATGGTGATTATCGTGGCATTCCTCTTGGCTTTCGTCTCTTCTTCGTTGAAGGAAAGACAAGACAAGAATGTGGAGTTGGATAAGATGAAACAAATTCTTTCCTCTCTGAATGTCTCCGCTGACGAGATGAGTGATCCTGAGGCTGCTTATGCTAAATATGTGAAAGCTGACCAACTTCTTGACATGGACGGAAACGTGATTTCTGAGAATGGTGGTTTCGCTATCGAGTCTAAAAAGATCGCAGAGGAGCTTCCTTTGTATGTCTGTGACGTGAACGGTGAGACGAAATATGTCGCTCCTTTGTATGGCGCAGGTCTTTGGGGTCCTATTTGGGGATATATCAGTTTCAACGCCGACAAGAAGACGGTGTTCGGAACCTATTTCTCCCACGAGGGTGAAACTCCGGGTTTGGGTGCTGAGATCACTACTCCTGCATTCCAATCAAGATTCGAGGGCAAAACTTTGCAGGAGAATGGTAATGTGAAGATTTCTGTCGTGAAGAACGGCAAAGTGTCTGATGATTCTTGCGAGGTGGATGGTATCACAGGTGGTACGATCACTTCTAAGGGTGTCAACGCTATGTTGCACGACTGCTTGTCTAAGTATGCTAACTTTTTTAACAAATAAGGAGGTTCGGTATGGATTTATTTTCTAAGAAAAACAAAGAGACTTTTATGACTCCTCTTTGGGGTAACAACCCTGTCGCTACTCAGGTGTT
Source organism: uncultured Bacteroidales bacterium (assembly GCA_937907165.1). Classification (GTDB taxonomy): domain Bacteria; phylum Bacteroidota; class Bacteroidia; order Bacteroidales; family Paludibacteraceae; genus UBA1181. The sequence continues at coordinate 8,894 of CALCUH010000211.1, forward strand.
GGGTATCTGTTCCGCATTGGCCGTTACTTCCAAGTTGGAGCCTGCCTTGGTGATGGGTCTTTCCGTGACTATCATCGTGGCTATCGCTAATGTGGTGATTTCATTGATGCGTAACACGATTCCTAATCGTATCCGTATCATCGTTCAATTGGTTGTGGTGGCCGCTTTGGTGACCATCGTGAGCCAAGTGTTGAAGGCTTTCGCTTATGACGTCAGCGTGCAACTCTCCGTATATGTCGGTTTGATTATCACAAACTGTATCCTGATGGGTCGTTTGGAGGCTTTCGCAATGTCTAACGGTCCTTGGGAGTCTTTCTTGGATGGTCTCGGCAATGGTTTGGGCTACGCCCTCATCTTGGTTATCGTTGGTTTCATCCGTGAGCTTTTGGGTTCCGGAACACTGCTCAACTTCCGAATCATCCCTGAATGCGCGTATGTGGAGAACGGCGGATTCTATTTGAACAATGGTTTGATGGTTTTGCCTCCTATGGCTTTGATCATCTTGGCTTGCGTCATCTGGTTCCAACGCTCTAAGAATCCTGATTTGCAGGAGAAGAACAATTAATTCCCTAAAAGAGTAAAGAAATGGAATATTTAAGTTTATTTGTAAAGTCCATCTTCGTGGACAATATGATTTTCGCCTACTTCTTGGGAATGTGTTCCTATTTAGCAGTGTCGAAAAATGTGAAGACCGCTCTCGGTTTGGGAGCTGCCGTTACATTCGTGTTGTTGGTGACTGTTCCTGTCAACTATTGTTTGGAGAACTACGTGTTGGCTCCTAACGCGATTGTCGAGGGTGTGGATTTGAGCTTCTTGAGCTTCATCCTTTTCATCGCTGTCATAGCTGGTATCGTCCAAATCGTGGAAATGGCGGTGGAGAAATTCAGTCCGTCTTTGTATGCCTCATTGGGTATTTTCTTGCCTTTGATCGCTGTGAACTGCGCCATCATGGGTGCTAGCTTGTTCATGCAACAAAGACATTTCGAGAATATCGGTGAAGCTTCCGTATATGCTTTGGGTTCAGGTATCGGATGGCTTTTGGCTATCGTCGCTTTGGCCGCTATCCGTGAGAAGTTGTCTTACTCAAACGTTCCCGCACCTCTTCGCGGCTTGGGTATCACCTTCATCACTGTAGGTCTGATGGCTATGGCATTTATGTGTTTCTCTGGTTTAACCATTTAATATTAAGGAATATTTACAATGGATGTAACGTTAATTTTAACAAGTATTGGAGTATTCCTTGTCATTATATTGGCTTTGGTTATACTCTTGCTCGTCGCCAAGAAATTCTTGGTTTCTTCCGGCGCGGCTAAAATCACCATCAACGGTGATAATGAAGTTGAGGTGGAGACTGGCTCTTCTTTGCTCTCTACCTTGGCTGAGAACGGAGTCCACTTGCCTTCCGCTTGCGGTGGTAAGGGTTCTTGCGGACAATGTAAATGCCAAGTCTTGGAAGGCGGTGGTGAAATCCTCGATTCCGAGAAGGGTCATTTCTCTCGTAAGGAGCAGATGAACCACTGGCGTTTGGGTTGCCAAACTAAGGTGAAGGGTGATATGACCATCAAGGTTCCTGAGTCTGTCATGGGCGTTAAGGAGTGGGAGTGCACCGTCATCGGTAACAGAAACGTGGCCAGCTTCATCAAGGAGTTCAAGGTGGCTCTTCCTAAGGGTGAGCACATGGACTTCATCCCTGGTTCTTACGCTCAGATCCGTATCCCTGAGTACGATATCAACTACAATGATTTCGACCGTAGCTTGATCGGTGATTTGTATGTTCCGACTTGGGAGAAGTTCGGTATCTTCGGTTTGCGCCAGAAGAACACTGAACCTACTATCCGTGCTTACTCTATGGCTAACTATCCGGACGAGGGTGATATCATCACTTTGACCGTTCGTATCGCTACGCCTCCGTTTAAGCCGAAACCGGAAGTCGGATTCCAAGACGTGCCTTGTGGTATCGCTTCTACTTATATCTTCAGTTTGAAACCGGGCGATAAGGTGATCATGTCTGGTCCTTATGGTGAGTTCCATCCAATCTTCGATTCTAAGCGTGAGATGATTTGGGTCGGTGGTGGTGCCGGTATGGCTCCTCTCCGCGCGCAGATTATGCACATGTTGAAGACGTTGAAGACTACTGACCGTGAGATGCATTACTTCTATGGCGCTCGTGCCATCGATGAGGTGTTCTTTATGGAAGACTTCTTGGAAATGGAGAAGGAGTTCCCTAACTTCCACTTCCACTTGGCTCTCGACCGTCCGGATCCTAAGGCTGATAGCCTAGGCGTTAAGTATACGGCTGGTTTCATCGCTCCGGTTATGGGTGATACTTACTTGAAGCAACACGATGCTCCAGAGGACATCGAGTACTACTTGTGTGGACCTCCGATGATGGCGAAGACCGTAATCGACTTGCTTCATAGCCTCGGTGTCGAGGATGATATGATTCACTTCGATAATTTCGGCGCATAATGTGGGTTAAAGGACGTCGATTATTTCGTCGATAAGTATTAAAAAAAACGCTCGTTTGTATGAACGAGCGTTTTTTTTGTTTATGTACTTCACATTTTTCTGACAATCTATGGATTTGATATTTAAACAATCTAAATCCGATTATTGGTGTCCGCTAAACTAGAAAAGGCATACAAAAACAATCCGCAAAGCCAGTAAATACGATGTTGCGGATTTTTTTTCGAAAAACAACCCCTCAATCAAAGAGAGATGGCCACAAAGGAGGGAAAATATTCTCTTCAATAAGCTTGTCCCAGTCTTTTTCTGGCTCTTCAAGGAATGTGTAACAGTTGATGTAGTACATAAGCGTTATTCTTACAATTGTGGCTAATCCCGAAAAGCTCCAAGATTTGTTCTTGAAGCGCTTCTGGATGACCATAAGCAGGAGGTTTGCGATAAGTGTCACCCAAATCTGTATCTTAATGGCGTTCGCACTTTCACCGTAAAATTTCTCAGCGGGAAGTTCTGTTTCAATTGATTGAACAGGAGTTCTATCTCCCATCTTTTTCTATAGGGGATTTCTATAAATTGCTTTGTAGCGATTTTGAAAGTTTTGTCAGACAGATTG
>CALCUH010000212.1 GCA_937907165.1 uncultured Bacteroidales bacterium
CATTCGATGAGTATCTCTTCGGAAACGCCTGTTATAGGGTTCTTCCAAATGTAGCGCAGACGAACGCCGGATTCCACTTTGTTGACGTTCTGTCCGCCGGCTCCACCCGAACGGAAGGTATCCCATTTGATTTCTCCTTCGTTGATCTGCACGTCGAATTCGTCGGCTTCAGGCAATACAGCCACTGTGGCGGCTGACGTATGCACGCGTCCTTGTGTCTCGGTCGCAGGTACGCGCTGTACGCGGTGGACGCCCGATTCATATTTGAGTGTGCCGTAGACGTTCTCTCCGCTCACGTTGAAGATGATTTCCTTGTATCCGCCAACTGTTCCCTCGTTGAAACTGGAGACGCTGACTTGCCATCCTTTTGTCTCGCAATACTTGGCGTACATTTTGAAGAGGTCGCCGGCGAACAATGCGGCTTCGTCGCCTCCTGTCCCGCCTCGGATTTCCACGATGGCATTCTTGCAGTCTTCCGGATCGGACGGTATGAGCAACAATTTGATGTTCTCTTCCATTGCTGGAATCTTTGGCTCTAGGTCATCCAACTCCATCTTAGCCATCTCCCTCATCTCGCTGTCGCTTTCGGTTTCAAGAATCTCTTTCGCTTGCTTGATGTTGGAGAGCGCGTTCTGGTATTCTTTCTTGGCGTTCATAATCAGTTCCAAATCGTGATACTCTTTGTTGAGTTTCACGTACCGTTTCATGTCGGCGATGACGGCAGGGTCGGTTATGAGTGTGGAAATCTCTTGGAATTTATGTTCAAGTCCATCCAGTTTCTCCAATAAAGAATTTTCAGCCATAAGTATTTTAATAATCTATTTAAATCATTGGATTTCAGGTGGGTATGCATCAAATCGTCCATACAACAATATCTTACCATTTTAGGCTTGATTCCTATCCTTTAATCTTATCGCGAAGGTAATGTTTATTATTTAATTTGTCAAGTGATGTTTTCAATCACCTATTAACATTCGATAATCGTAATAGGACGTTTTTTTTTGTGAATAGATATTGCTTTTACACACCTCGTCGCTCGGTGAAACAAATGGACGATTTAAACAGGGATCTGCAAATTGTGATTTGTTGACAGAAATATTATTTTTGCGGAAGTATAAATGTTTCTTAATAATATGCGAAAGAAAAGTTCATTGTTTGTCCCCGTATTGGTATGTGGCATGATGTCTGCATGCGAATCGGGTAGTGTAAATGTTGTTAATCAGAAATTTAGTATGAATGACTCTATGAATGTCCGCACTTGTGAGGTGGCGGTCGACACCATTATGCAGGTGGGTGAGAGTCCTATTTGGGACTATAAGTTCCACCGTTTGTTGTGGATAGACACGCAAGGTAGTCTGATGGTTTATACGCCTGCCGACGGAAAGAACCGTGTGTTTAAGTTGCCTAAAATGATTGGTACCGTTGTCCCGTATTTAGAGGATAAGGTGATTGTTGGTCTTGCGGATGGCATCTATGAAATGACTTTGTCTACGGGTTCCCTGAAGTTCATCTGCGACCCTGAGGGCAGGGAGGCTGGCAACCGTTACAATGACGGAAAGTGCGATGCTAAGGGACGCTTGTGGATCGGTACGATGGACAAGGATTGCACGCCTCTGAAGGCTTCGTTTTTCTGTGTGGATACGGATGGGTCGGGTAGGAAGGTGTTGGGTGACGTGACCATCTCGAATGGTGTGGCGTGGTCGCCAGACGGTAAGACGATGTATTATCAGGATACGCCTACGCTGAAAGTATCGGCTTTCGATTTCGACGAGGAGTCGGGTGCGATTGCTGATAGAAGGGAGGTCATTTCTTTGCCGGATGGTTTCGGAACGCCTGACGGCAACACGATTGACGAAGAGGGTATGCTTTGGGTGGCCAACTGGGGTGCCGCTTGCGTGACCCGTTGGAATCCGTACACGGGTGAATTGCTCCGTAAGATAGATGTGCCCGCCTATAATGTGACGGCGCTTGCGTTCGGCGGAGAAAATTTGGATGAGCTTTATATCACGACGGCTTCGTTGTATATGCCTGAGGGTTGTGTGACGAAATATCCTGAGGCGGGGAAGATGTTTGTGGTTAAGCCTGGAGTTAAAGGCGTCAGGTGCAATTATTGGAAGGGAAAATAAAAAGAACGCCCGGCGTCGTTGTCGCACCGGGCGTTGGATTCATTCACTGAATGTTCGCTTACAATATTATAATTTTCTTTGTTTGGCTTGCGCTTCTTGTGGTGATCTGTACGTAATAGACGCCTGGCGGGAAGCCGCTCACCTCTTTCGTGTATCTAAGACTGTTGATTCCTCCTTCCGACCAAGTGACTGAATTCGTGGCGTATATCCTTACGGATTCGATTTCTTCGTCGGAAACTATCTCTATGCGGTCCTTCGTGACGTTAGGATAGAGCGTGATGGAATTCGCCAAGATGGATTCTTCGTCGGTCAGTTCCTTTGCGAGGTCTCCGATGAAATTCTCCAATTGTTCTTTGACCACATTCGTTCGGTTCACTGCGTATTCCCTAATGCTCTTAGCGTAATCTGTGGCGCTCTTTCCTCTGTCGGCGCAGAATTCGTCGTCGATGATGGTTGTGATGCTGTCGAATACCGCTTTGATGTTCTCTTGGGAGAAGGTGGTCTCGAGTTGCTCTTTGTAGCGTTTGTAGAATTTCAGCTTGAACTCCTTGTTCTTGCAAAGGTTGGAGAAGATGACGGTCATCCAACTCTTCTTGTTGCCCCAGTTGGTCACTTCCTTTCCTTGGCACCAGTTGAACATGTTCGTCTTGTAGCTGTAGAAGTTATAGAGTCCCAATCCGTAATCCATGTCGAACAAAATCCATCTGAAAGGTGTGTTCTTCTTCTTGTTCCTCCAAATCTTGGTGTTGTTTCCCGGCCAGTCTATGTTGACCATGAATTGTTCGAGGATTTGATAGTCGATGTATTCGTCCATGTCCATTCTCTCGCAGGCGCCGGCGAAGTAGTTCTCGTCGTTCGGGTCGCTCTCGGAGAGGTAGCTGACAAGCTCATTGTAGGCTTCCAAATCGCCTGCTGTGGCGTAGATACCTTTTTGGTCGGAGATGACCACCATCTCGACATTGTCTTCGTCCACGCCATGGTTGGAGACCACATAGTCTGCGTTCGTTCGCTCGTTGAGGTTCATCAGACCCATGTATTTGCCGTTGAGGTAGTAGGCGACGGGCTGGTAGGCTTGGTAGTCTATGTTTAAGCCTATGGCGAATGTCTGCATGATTCCGTCCCTAAACTTGACGCCCCTTGCGTCGCTTCCGCCGTTTCTTAGGTGGATGGTCTTGTGGTTGACGTCAGGCTTGGAGGCGAAGAAGGTGTAGTCATAATACTCTTTCCCCGTCTTCTTGGAGGTCTTCAGGGCTAATGATTTGATGGTTTCTGTGATGGAGCAACCGCCCACGATGGAGGATTCCACCTCGCGGGAAACCGCTTGGTTGCCGTCCACGATATATTCGAAGTTCAGCGGACGTTGCCAGTCTTGGTTGTAGTTGCCGTATCCGCTGCAGTCTTTGTCGCCTTGGATACCGTTCTTTCCTGTGATGTAGATGCCTATCATGTCGTCGTAGAAGTAGTCGTTGTCCACGGTGAGGGAGACAATCGGCACGGTAAATCCGCCGCACTTCTCGTGGCTCTCGTCGCTGAAGATGTATGAACTCGTTGCTATGGCGCTGCTGATCATGCCCGAATGGTAGGCACGAGCCCTGACACAGGTGTTTTTCTCGATTTGGATAGGTTCGGTGTAAAGGGTGCCGGAGGATGGGGTAGGTTCCTTGCCGTCCGTGGTGTAATAGATTTTCGCATCTTCTGTCCAACAGGAGAGGGAAAGGGTGAAGCTATTTTTCTTGATTCCCCCCAATTCGCTGAATACCACTGGCTCGCAACGATCATCTTCCGACAACGATGCGTAAGCTTTGTTGTTGCTTTTAAGCGGGGAAGGATCCATATAACCTAATCCTCCTGCGTCGTCACGACCGAAAGAGACGTGGGCGTCCATCTTGCCGTAGGCGATGGAGTCTATGACGACCCCGTCCTTGCGGATGACGATGTATCCGCCGTCCGGATCCAGTTTGTAGGGAGAGTGGTCGTTTTTGCTGTTGTTCGTTTTTTTCTCCTTGTCCGCCTCTTGGTGGTTAGGCTCGTCGTTCGGAGCCGCTTTCTTTGCCGCACCGTCCGTGTAACGTTCGTCGAACCAGAGCAGGTTGCGGCTGCCCGCTTCCACGTAGAAGTCCTGTTGGATTTCCCACTCCCACTTGAAGGAGTACGTGCCTTTCTTTTTCAGTTTATAGTGGGTGATGGTGTACGATTTCAGGTCTTCTCGGCAAGTTCCTTTGTTCTCAAGCTCCATATAGCCCGAAAAGTTATAGTAGTCGCTGTCCATGTAGGTAGATAGGTTGCAAGGCATGATTTCGCTGACGCTGATGAGCGGAACGTAGTCGCCCTCTTTTTCGAACACGGCGGTGAAAGATAAATCTTTATCCAATCCGTTGATGCGTAGCGTGTTGCCGTTTGTTTCGTCCGCCTCGTCGCCCTCCCAGTGGGAGAAGAGGTAGCCGCAGTTAGGCGTTGCGGTGAGGATGAGCGTGTCGGACGGGACGAATTGGTAGCCCTCCTTGTTAACTGTTACCGATCCGCCGTTTCCGTCGTTCACGTTCATATCAATGGAATAGGTGATAAGCTCGAAGTAGGCGATCAGACGCAGGTCGTGAGGAAGGTCTGTAATTGTGATAGATGCTTGCTCAGAATAGTCTTTGTCCCCATTTTTCCATTTGACGAACCGGTAACCCTCGTTGGCCGTGGCGACGAATGTGGCGGTGTCGTCCCTTTTGAGTTCCTCTTTGTCGCAAGTGACGCTACCGCCCGAAGTAGGCGATATGGTGAGCGACAATCTTACGTTTTCCTCTTTTCTTGGCTCTTCTTTGCCAGGTTCTCTCCCCGGCTCTCCGCCAGGTTGCTGTGCGTTGAGTGTCGTGTATTGCAAGCACAATACAATCATGAGAAACATTCTAACGATGCTTTTTCCCCTATCCATGATATAAATGATACTAATAAAAATTGTTTATGGTCTCAATATATGCTAACGCCATCCTTGGGCGGATAACGAGCGTTTCCCTATTATAATCGATGCGGAATGAGTTGATTTTCATCGCATTGGTTCGTTATCTATAAAATGTTGTCAGAAACAAAAAATACACATCCTATAAATTTTGAACGCTACAAATGTAAAAATTCATATTGCCAATTGAAAATATTTTTCAACGATTGGAGGGTGTGTTTCAATGAGAGGAGTGTTTTGGACGATGATAAGGGGGGGGAGAAAAATTGGTTGTGAAGCTGTGTTTTAGATTAAGGGGATTTCTATAAATTGCTTTGTAGCGATTTTGAAAGTTTTGTCAGACAGATTGATGATTTTATAGAAGTCCCCTTATGGGAGAATGTGATTTCCAAGTATTTGAAACGCAATAAGTTGGTGTCTAAGAAAAGGACCTATAGGTCAAATTTTAAACGGTTTCTTGGCGTTTCTGGAGTTTTCTGTTAATTTTGTAAAAATCGAGAAGCAGTTAAGCGTCGATTCCGAAAACAGTTTTATTAACTAAATAATTTAATTGATATGAAGAAAAAATTACTCTTATTTTCTGTGGTGGCAAGTGCTTTTTTGAATGCTTACGCAGGTGGAATTTTAAATCCGGTAACACCAACACCGATCGATCAACTTACTGATACGACCATTGACGGTAAGTCGTTCATTAAAATTTATAATGCTAATGATCTTTATGGATTTAGAAATGCTGTTTCTGACAAATCGAATGGCTCATTAAATGCGATTTTAATGGATAATATTATGGTAAATGAAGACGTTTGGAAAAGCAGTGATGAAGGGAATATAATTTTATCAGAAAATCTAATTTCATGGGAAACTGAGACAGGATCATACAATGGTGTGTTTGATGGTAATAACTGTTTTATATTTGGACTGTATGGAGCACCCTTGTTTGCGGAAATTGGTGAAAAAGGTGAGGTGAAGGACGTAGTAATTATGGGATCTTATTTCGATCAACATAAAATTTTTGAAATAGATAATCACGAAAAAAGGTATGTGGGAAGCGTTTGTTATACAAATTATGGAACTATTTCGGGCTGTGTTTCTGCTGAAAATTTTATAACTGCAGATAATTTTGTTGGAGGTATTGCTGGCGATAATTATGGCTTGATTTTGAAATGCTTTGATAACTATTCTGTAATTAGCTACACTTCTATAGCTCCTGCCGCAGGTAATATCTGTGGATACAATCATGATGGTGCTAAAATACAGAATTGTGAAAGCTTTAATGACAACAATTTGAATTTGACATTTAATGGCAATGGCGGAATCAATGAGGATGATGGCTCAACTTTCTTAGTTTATATATTTGATATTAAGGAAAAAAAGAGCTTTTTAAAAATAGTGGATGGAAATGACCTATCGAAGATGAAATTCGATCAAGATTTGATAGGTGTAGTTGACGCTATTGAGAATTCTATTTCTGTGGATTCTATCAAAAAGTTGATGAAACCATTTACTTTTATGATTGAACAAATAGATGAAACACATTCGTGTTACTATACACCAAAGTTTGTTGTGGATGATAGCAAATCTTTTGATAATGTATCGTATCGAACTATGTTTGGTGGTTTTTTAGTTGATACTTTTGTGTATAATCGTGTACCTACAAGCGATATTGTGACATTTTGTTTGCCTGTAGATATTCCAGTTGAAAAGGTTAATGGAGATGTATATGTTTTTGATGGATATAAAGATTCAACTCTTCATTTTTCAAAAGTTGAAGATGCTGTTTTGACAACTTCAACACCTTATCTTGTAAAGAATGTGGATAAAAGTAAAAATCTTATAGATGAATTATATAATGTAATGGTGTTATATAATATGGATAATTCTGGATTGGAGCATAATGGTATAATACATTGTGGAAACATAGTATATGATGTTGTTAATGTATCAATGCCAGGTGTAAATTTGTATGCTTACAATGATGGTAAATTTTGTCAGTTCGATGAGATATTACTTCGTCCATTCCGTACATTCTTTCAATTTAAAGAAGAACCTTCTCCATCTCCTCGACCACGTGCGTTTTCTGTTTCATTTGATGATAACACAACAGGTGTAGTGATGATTGAAGATAATAAGGTTGTTTCTGACATTGTTACGGTTTATGATGCTTTAGGCAGAGTGGTTCGCACCAATGTTGAGTCTGCAACATGCTTCGAAGGGTTGTCGGCTGGCGTATATGTTGTGAACGGACAAAAGTTTATCGTAAAAGAGTAGGGGCGTATAACATACACCCATGTTGGGATAGCATACGCCCTCATTGAAATTATGTATAACATTAAAACAATAATAATATGAAAAAACAGATATTCGAAACTCCCGAGATGGAGATGATAGAGATAACAGTGAATGATGTGATAGCGACCAGTGGAGAGTATGACTACTTTCAAGGTTTGCCATCAGGAGATCCTCTTCCATTCGGTGAGGCTGAGTAAAAATAAGTAAAGTATAATGAAAAGACGGGAGACTTTCTTCCGTCTTTTTTTGTCTGAAAAACCGACAAAGAAAAAACGTGAAAATTAGAATTATAAATTAAGAAACTGTTTAAAAATTCACGAAAAAGTTTCTTGTTGTTTTTTAATGAATACTTTTTGTCTGTTTTAATCATTTCCTCAGTCACAATGGAACGCCATTGCTCCTATCGGAAATAATCAAAATATCCTAAAAAAAGTCTCTCATAAAAATCTCCAATAAAAAAATTTAAACAGCTTCTAAAATCAGGCGATTAAAATAAAAAATATATTCTTTGCAATGTTTCATGGGAAAAGCTAAATGAAAAAGCCGTGGTTAAAGGATTTTATTAGCGCAAAAATAGGGTTGGAAATTCGAGAATAAGCCTTATTTTTGCAAATTAATATGCAATAAAGGCGTAGTGGTTTCGTTTAACGAAAGGTTACCCTCGGATTAGCAGTTTTTCATCAAGGCGAATGTGAAATTCGCCCGTTAAAAATA
>CALCUH010000213.1 GCA_937907165.1 uncultured Bacteroidales bacterium
AAAGAAATGATTTTTGTTATATTAGAGGTCAATTAATATTTACTATATGAAAAACATTGTGTTTAAAGCACTATGCGTGGGTTTGCTCCTCTCTCCGCAAGTGATGGGGCAGACAGTAGTCGACGTGAAAGTCGACGCTAGTGCGGAGAAGAAAGCTGTTTCACCCTATATTTTCGGAAAGAATGGATGCGTTACCGATGGTGCGGATCTCTCTTATATGCCTCCTATTGACGAAAAGGAATTTAAATTGATTAAGGAGGCTGGTTTGCATTTTACTCGTCAATCCGGCGGAAATAATTCCACGAAATATAATTGGCGGGCTTGCCTTTCCAGCCATCCCGATTGGTACAATAATGTCTATGCCCACGACTGGAACGCTTCCGTCGTCAGACTCCAGGAGAATGTGCCTGATGTGCAAGCGATGTTCTCTTTCCAGTTGACGGGTTATGTTGCGAGTACGGATGAATATAATTTTAATGATTATAAATACAATCGTTCCCAGTGGTGGGAGGGCGTCGTTCAAAATCTTGCGGGTGGTGGTGCCGTCGGAAGTGGTGCCGAAGCGGAAACAGAGGGAGACTATCGTCTCTATCTGAAGGAGTGGCCTGCCGATTCCACAACCGCAATTTTGGATTATTGGAAGAATGAACGTAAGTTCGATATGTCCAAACTGGTTTATTGGAGCATGGATAACGAGCCTGAAATATGGTCTTCCACGCATGATGACCTTCCGCTTGAATTTACGGCTGACGAGTTCATCGAGAAGTATATCGCTGTGGCTAAAAAGGCGAGAGCTATGTATCCCGATATCAAGTTGTGCGGTCCTGTGACGGCTAATGAATGGCAGTGGTTCAAGTTTGGGGAGGAAACCTTGATGATTGATGGTCGCTATTACTGCTGGTTGGAATATTTCATAAAACGTATCGCCGATGAGCAAAAGGCTTCCGGCGTCCGCTTGTTGGACGTTTTTGACATCCATTGGTATCCTAGCACTTCTTCCTATAGAAATCTCACCAATCTGTATCGTGTCTTCTTCGATAGAGACTATTATTGCTTGGAGGCAAACGGTTTGCGTACCATCAACGGCGGATGGGATTCTATTGGAAAAGAGTATATTTTCGGACGTGTGAACGATTGGTTGGACGAGCATTTCGGCGAAGGACATGGTATCAAGTTGGCGCTGACTGAAACAGCCTTCAAAACCTCCGATCCGAATGTGACCGCGCTGACTTATGGCTCTTTCCTCGGTACTTTCATGGAGAATGGTGTCGAATTGTTCTCTCCTTGGGAGTGGAAGGTCGGTATGTGGGAAACCATGCATCTTTTTAGCCGCTATTCGAAGAATATTTGCGTCTCTTCCTCCTCTTCCGACGAAAATGTCTCCGCTTTCTCCACCGTAAATGATGCGAATGATTCGTTGACGGTCATACTCCTGAACCGTTCTGAAAAAGAGAGTCTGACGGTGAATGTGAATGTGGATAACATAAATGTGGGCGATGGCGTCTATAAGAAATATCAGTTATACGATTTGCCGAATACGGAAACATTCGTCTCCCATGAGGAGAATGCCCTGAAAGTTGGATATGTGAAGGCTGAAAATAATAAACTCTCTGTCACTTTGCCTGCGAAATCCATCACGGCCGTTGTTTTGAGCAATGAGGCTACGGGCATAAAGAATGTGAGGTGCCTCGCATCCGAACGCTCTTACTTCGATCCGACCGACGGTTGTTTCCATCTCTCCAATGAGGAAGGACTCATCTCTTCTGTCGATGTCTACGATGTGATGGGACGTAAACTTATCTTTTCCGATGGCGTTGAGGCTACGGATGATTTCCGTGTGGATTTCTCTGAACTCCCTTGCGGCGTCTATATGGTAGGCTTGAATATGGAGTCTGGTGCGGTGACGAAGAAGGTGATGGTTAGAAAGTGAAGCATGTCATATAATGGAATGAGTGTGAAATAAAACCCAATGGGGAATCAAGACATATCTTTTTTTTATGTTTTTTCCCATGCTCTTATAGAATTCCTCCCTGACGAAGGAAACCTTGGTAACGAGAAGAAGCGGCGCCCCCATCGAAATACGGGCGCCGCTTCTTCTCGTTAAATTCTCCGAGTGGTTAGTAAATGGACAAAAAAAGGAACAATCTCTTGTTCCTTCGTCTTTTCGCTCCTTATTTTGGAGCCTCTTGTCGGATTCGAACCAACGACCCCGAGATTACAAATCACGTGCTCTGGCCAACTGAGCTAAAGAGGCAGGTGGGCAAGCTACCTACATCGCACCGCTCAACCAACTTTCCTTGCTGCGGTCAAGCCCTGGGGACTTAGAAGGGAGCTGGTCGTGTAGGACTTACCCACCGCGAAAGTAGACATTTTTTTTATAAACCAAAGCCTTTTGGGGTAATTATTTTACTGAAAAATTACGGTATGGAGCGAAAAATAAGTATTTTTGCGGAAAAATGATAAATAATGGATACGAAAGAAAACAATATCTTCACATATTCGATGAAGGGAGGGCTCATTTTGGGCGCGATTCTGAGCATATGCATGTGCTTGCTTTTGAAGTTTCCCGCCACCGGAATGTTTATGGTGTTGGTTATCTTCATCGCCTTTTTCAAGTGCGTATCCTATTATATGATGGCATATGATGTCGAGGTTTGGAACTATGAGGCCAGATTAGGACGGCTTGTCTCGGTGGGCACATATCTTTCCTTCTTCGCTTCGTTGATAGCGGCGGCTGTGCTCTACATCTATCTCAGATGGTTGGACCCTTCTACGTTCGAATCGATAGTGCAGACCTATGTCAAATTGGGAGAACAGATGGAGACGCAGGGTGCGCAGCAATCTATGGTGGAACAACTTAAATATGTCAGACCGGTAGATATGGCTTTTTCTTCCGTATGGACTTTCTCCTTAATGGGAGCGGTAGTCTCCTTGGTGGAAGCACTCTTCTGGCGTAACAAAAGAAATAAAATTAAAAAAAATTAGAATATGGACATATCGGTTATCGTCCCTTTGTATAACGAGGAAGAATCTCTTCCCGAACTCTTCGCATGGATCAAGCGTGTGATGGAGGCTAATAATTTTTCCTACGAGGTCATTTTCGTGAATGACGGAAGCACGGACAATTCTTGGAATGTCATCGAGTCTTTGTCGAAGGAGTCTTCGGAGGTGAAGGGAATCAAGTTCCGCAGAAACTATGGTAAGTCCGCCGCACTCTATTGCGGGTTCGACCGCGCGCAAGGCGAGGTGGTCATTACCATGGACGCTGATTTGCAGGATAGTCCGGACGAAATACCAGAGTTGTATCGTATGATTAAAGAGGATGGGTATGATTTGGTTTCCGGTTGGAAGAAGAAAAGATATGATTCGAAACTGGCAAAAAATCTCCCGTCCAAATTGTTTAACGCCACGACCCGTATGATTTCGGGCATCAAGTTGCATGATTTCAATTGCGGTTTGAAGGCATACCGCCACAATGTGGTGAAGAGCATCGAAGTCTATGGAGAAATGCACCGCTATATTCCATATTTGGCCAAGAACGCAGGCTTCAAGAAGATAGGGGAGAAGGTGGTTATTCATCAGGCAAGAAAATATGGTACTACTAAATTCGGACTCAACCGTTTTGTGAACGGATATCTTGATTTGCTCTCTTTGTGGTTCCTCTCCACTTTCGGAAAGAAACCTATGCACTTCTTCGGCGTCGTAGGCTCTCTGATGTTCTTCATCGGTTTCGTGGCCGTTTGCGTTGTCGGAGGAATCAAACTCTCCCATATTATGGACGGTACGAGCGCTCCGTTGGTGACGGATAGCCCATATTTTTATATCGCTTTGATCATGATGGTCATCGGTACGCAACTCTTCCTGTCTGGCTTCTTGGGTGAGATGATCGCTCGCACTTCACCGAACAGAAACGATTATAAATTGGAAACCACTATTCATTTAGATTGATTAGATTATGATAGCTTTTTTGATAGAGATAGCGAAAATAACCATTCCGGGTGTATTGGTCTTGTTGGCTGCTTATTATGTGATGCGTGATTTGCTCCGTAACGCGGAGCGTAACCGCTTTTACGATTTGAAGAAGGAGACGGCGAAAACCCTCACACCTATCAAATTGACGGCTTACGAACGTATCGCCTTGTTGCTCGAACGTATGAAGCCGGAGTCTTTGCTGGTGAGAACCCAAGTGCCTAATATGAACGTGCATGAACTTCATCTTGCTTTGTTGAGTACAATCCGTGAGGAGTTCGAACACAATGTGACGCAACAGATTTATGTGAGCGCCGATGTGTGGCTTCTGACGAAGAATGCCAAGGAGAGCTTACTCCAATTGGTGAATTCCACCGCTTCGGAGATGCCCGACGAGCTGCCTGCGATCGAACTCTCTAAGATGATTATCGAACGATATGGCGCAGTTCAGGAGACTCCGATCGACATGGCGCTGAACGCATTGAAGAATGAGGTGAAATCTTTCAGATGATTTTTGGCGTATGAATTTTTTGGAATTGTCTGAAACCCGTTATTCGGTACGTAGTTACTTGCCCAAATCCGTGCCGGAGGATATGCTCGAGTTTGTGCTCAAGTCCGCTTTGATGGCTCCGTCCGCAGTAAATAGGCAGCCATGGAAATTCTTTGTCGTATGCGGCGAAGCGATGAAGTGCCAGTTGAGACAGTGCTACGATAGAGAATGGTTCAAAACCGCTCCCGCCTATATAGTCGTGTGTGGTGATCACTCCACTTCTTGGAAACGTCCCGCCGACGGAAAGGACCATTGCGACATCGATGTGGCGATTGCCGCTGAACATGTCGCGTTAGCTGCCGCATCATTAGGTTTGGGCACTTGTTGGGTGTGTAACTTCGATACACTCTCTTGCAGACGTATCCTCGGATTGCATGACTCGTGTGAGCCTGTCGTCATCATTCCTATCGGTTATCCAGCCGAACTTCCTATCCCAAATAAGAATAGAAAGGATTTGTCGGAAATAGTATCGTATTTATGAAAAAAGAGAAAAAAAATATTTTCATGCGTCTGGTGTGGATGTCGCTTTTACCGCTATGGCTTTTCTCGTCTTGCAGGAATAACCATTGCGATGAATTGATGTATGCACCTATGAATGTATTGTTCTATTCGGAAGTGGACACATCTCTGGCGGCGCAACCAATGTCTCTGATTATTCGGGGTGTTGGAACCGATTCTGTGATTGACGCTACTTGGAAAACATCAGTGGAACTGCTCCTTGACAATAAGAAAGAGCGATGTGCGTTCGCTTTTGCGATTGTCACGCCACATGCCGATGTGGACACACTCTTTTTTTCGGGAGACCAATGCAGGATTTCAGGAGCAGGGGTCGATGAGGTTTATACTTCGTTCGAAGAGAAAAATGGATCCTACTTCTTCGACGGCATGAAAACATACCGTATGTTGGGAGCTGCTATTTCCGATACATCATACCTCTCATTGAGACCTGACTTCGATACGCTGGTGTTCGAGTATGATAATATGATTGATTTCGTCTCCGCCGAGTGCGGGTGTGTCACCACCCATCATCTGAAAAATGTGAATTTTGTCCACAACGGTATCGGTTCGGTCACTGTCGTGGATTCCACCGTAACAAATTTGAGCGATGCTAAGAACGTCAAAGTATATTTGGAGAATTATTAGTCTTTCTCTATCCATCTTTTTCTGTGCTCCTGTCTCGTCGGCTGATCGGGGAAACGGTAAAAAAGAGGAGGAGAAACCTCAAGCCGTTGTCTATGGACTTTATGCAGACTTGGATGTGATGGATCCTATTATTCATCTCTTTAATGATGACCGTAATGGGTTGGACGCCAGTCTGGAATTGGACTTGTTCCACCGCATCTATCCTTCCTTTGTGGCTGGTTTCCAAAAATATGATGCGAGCGATAAATACGATTACCCTGTCCCGTCCGACAAAATTCATTATGAAGTGTCCGGAATGTATTACAAGGCTGGTGTCTCTTTTAATGTATGGAAGAAAAACTATTTTAAAAAGATTAATCCGATTTCTTATGTCGGGGTGAATTTCGCATGGTCTAGACGATTCTCTTCTAAACTGGATGGCTATCCTATTCCAAACGCATATTGGGATGACGCCGACTCTGAAATGGATTATTTTTCCTATGATAGAAAGAACGATGCGATTTGGATGGAGATCTTTGTCGGAATGAAAGCTCCGGTGTTCAAACAATTTTGTTTGGGCGCAGAGGTGATGTATAAACCGATTCTACGCATAGATGCGGAGTGTGGAAACGGATACGAAGTCCATCATTCTTACGCTCCAGGTTATGGCAGTAAAGTCAATAACAAGTGGGGATTCCGTTATGTGCTCAGCTATTATTTCTCCTTTTTTGGCAAGCAACCTTCTGATGTGGATGAATATTAGTCGTTGGGTATTTCCTGATAGTTTATAAGGAGTGGTGACACTCCTTCTTTTTTTATGTCGTTGCCTGCGTTTGTTTTCATGGAAAAACATTGAATAATCTTTTTGGAAATAAAAAAAATATGGGTAAATTCGCGTCCGAATTATTATCCAAATAGTCAAACGCCGGAAGCTTGCCCGAAGCCGAAGGCAAAGTGAATGATTAATTAACTAATTAAAAACAAATTAAAGTGGATACTTTAAGTTTTAAAACCATTTCTGCTAACAAGGCAACCGTAAAGAAAGAGTGGGTTGTTGTTGATGCAGCGGACCAATCTTTGGGACGTTTGGGGTCAAAAGTTGCAAAACTTTTGAGAGGTAAGTACAAACCAAACTTTACCCCGCATGTAGACTGTGGAGACAATGTGATTGTCATCAACGCAGCTAAAGTTAAAATTACCGGTAACAAAGCTACTGACCGTATTTATTTGAGATTTACGGGTTATCCGGGCGGACAAAAGGAGTATACTCCTGGCGATCTTTTGAAGAAAAGCCCAGAGAAACTTATCAGAAAAGTCGTAAAGGGAATGTTGCCTAAGAACCGTCTTGCAGACGCAATCATGGGTAACCTTTATGTTTATTCTGGTAGCGAGCACGAGCAAACAGCTCAACAACCTAAACTTATCGATTTAAACTCAATTAAGTAATAACATGGAAGTAGTTAATGCCGTAGGTAGAAGAAAAGCTGCTATTGCACGCGTTTACCTTTGTGAGGGTGATGGAACTATCACTATCAACAATAAAGATGTTACAGTGTACTTCCCTTCAGGGATTTTACAATATGTCGTTAAGCAACCGTTGAATGCTATCAATGCTGCCGGAAAGTTCAGCGTGAAGGCAATCTTGGACGGTGGAGGTTCAACAGGACAAGCTGAGGCTCTTCGCTTGGCTATCGCTCGCGCGTTAGTTAAGGTTGACGCTGAGAACAAGAGCGCGTTGAAGTGCGAAGGCTTCTTGACTCGCGATTCTCGTGAGGTTGAACGTAAGAAACCAGGTCGTCCTAAAGCAAGAAAGAGATTCCAGTTCAGTAAACGTTAGTGCTTGGATGAGGCTTGTCACTTGTTTGATATGGCTTCATAAGAGAGTACGTTTAGTATCTAAATCGGTCGGACTTCAGAAAGTGGACTACCGGTCGGTTGTTAAAATTAAGAATGTAAACGATTAAAAAATTAAAGAAAATGTCAAGAACTAATTTTGATGAATTATTAGAGGCAGGTTGCCACTTTGGTCACTTGAAAAGAAAGTGGAACCCAGCAATGGCACCCTACATCTTCATGGAACGTAACGGTATCCATATTATTGATCTTCACAAAACTGTTGTAAAAGTGGAGGAAGCTGCTTCCGCTTTGAAGCAAGTTGCAAAATCGGGCAAGAAGATTCTTTTTGTTGCAACTAAAAAACAAGCTAAGCAAGTCGTCGCTGACAAGGCCGGTGAGGTCTCTATGCCTTTCGTAACTGAAAGATGGGCTGGTGGTATGTTGACCAACTTCCCAACTATACGTAAGGCTGTCAAGAAGATGGCTTCTATCGATAAATTGTCTAACGACGGAACTTTCGATAACCTTTCTAAAAGAGAGAAACTTCAAATCTCCCGTCAACGCGCTAAGTTGGAGAAGAACCTCGGTAGTATCGCTGATATGACCAGACTTCCATCAGCTTTGTTCGTAGTTGATGTTACTAAGGAGAACATCGCTGTTAGAGAGGCTAAGAGATTGGGTATACCTGTCTATGGTATCGTCGACACTAACTCTAACCCTAACGACATCGATTTCGTTATCCCTGCTAACGATGACGCTACAAAGTCTGTAGAGGTTATCTTGAACGCTCTTTGCGGAGCAATCAAGGAGGGATTGGACGAGAGAAAAGTAGAGAAGGAAGAGAACGAGGCTGCTGAGGCTCCTGAGCAGAAGAAAGAGAGAAAAAGAGTCGCTAAGAAGAGCAAAAGCTCTGTGGACGGTGAAGCTCTTAACGCTAAGGTTGCCAGCAAGTTCGAAGTGTCTGAAGATTAATTTTAATTTAAAGAAATAAGTATTATGGCTGTTTCATTGGCTGATATTAGCAAGTTGCGTACCATGACGGGTGCCGGCATGATGGATTGCAAGAAGGCTCTTACTGAGGCTGACGGTAATTTCGACAAGGCTGTTGAGCTTATCCGCAAGAGAGGTCAGGCAATTGCTGCAAAGAGAAGTGATCGTGATGCTGCTCAAGGTTGCGTTTTGGCTGCCGCTGATGGCGGTTTCGCTGCAATCGTCGCTTTGAAATGCGAGACTGACTTCGTCGCTAAAAACGCTGATTTCGTCGCTTTGACGAAGCAAATCTTGGATAAGGCTATGGAGGCTAAACCAGCTAATCTTGAGGCATTGACCGCTTTGAAGATTGGAGACTCCACTATCCAACAATTGATCACTGACCGTTCGGGTGTCACTGGCGAAAAGATGGAATTGGGTGCTTACGAATTTGTAAACAATACCGCCGCTTTAGCTTATATTCACCCAGGTAATATGTTGGCTTCTATCGTTGCTTTCAACGAGGCTGGCTTGGATTCCCAAGTTTACAAGGATGTGGCTATGCAAGTGGCTGCTATGAATCCTATCGCTATCGACGAGGCTGGCGTCTCTGCTGAATATGTCGCTAAGGAGCGCGAAATCGCTGCTGAAAAGACTAAGGCTGAGTTGGTGCAAAAACAAGTTGAAAACGCTTTGTCTAAGGCTGGTATCAATCCTGCTCACGTTGATTCTGATGCTCACATCGAGTCTAACATGGAGAAGGGTTGGATCACTGCTGAACAAGCTGCTAAAGCTCGATCCAGGCGCCGACAACCGGATCGAGACCTGTCTTGAGGCCGACTCGACCACGGAGGCGACGGACCTGACGCACACGGCGAACAACGAGATTCGCTACTATTTCACCGGCAAGGAGCGAAAACTCGACGTCTTCAGCGCAAAGGCCCACGAGGTTCTTGGCGAGATGAAAAACGGCGAGTCCCGTACGGTGAAGCTCACGCTCGGCGGCACGGTGGCGGGGAAGCTCGGAGTTGCCGATGCCGAGATCACGGGGCAGTATGCGCGCACGGTGAAGGTCTCGAAATCGGGCGGCGAATACGTGCTGACCCTCGTCGAGGGGGCGGAGGTCGAGGGCAAGGCGGCCTTCGGTGCGTCGCCGGAGGAACACG
>CALCUH010000214.1 GCA_937907165.1 uncultured Bacteroidales bacterium
AGCAACTCTACGACTATTGGTTCGTGCAGTTTGACTTCCCTAATGAGGAAGGCAAACCGTATAAGAGCAGTGGCGGTAAGATGGTTTGGAACGAGACGCTGAAACGGGAGATTCCGGAAGGATGGATTAATGCTCAGTTGATTGATATAGCTAATATTACAATGGGCCAATCACCAGATGGCAGTTCTTATAATGAAGAAGGTAATGGCGTCATATTTTATCAAGGTAGTACAGATTTCGGCATGAGATTCCCTTCTGTAAGACAATATACTACAGCACCCACAAGATTTGCAAAAAAAGGAGATATATTAATGAGTGTAAGGGCTCCAGTTGGAGCTGTAAATATTGCAAATAATGCTTGTTGTATTGGTCGTGGTTTAGCTGCTCTAAATTCCAAATTAGGATCTCTTACCCATTTGTACTATATAATTAACGACCTAAAAGTAGCATTTGAACAAAGAAACGCTGCAGGAACAACATTCGGTTCAATAACTAAAGAAGATTTATATACCTTACCAATAGTAAGACCAGCAGATTGCAAAGTAAAGAGATTTGAGCAAATTTGTCACCCGATATTTGAAAAACAGATGATTATTGGTGAACAAAATAATGATTTAATCAAGCAACGTGATAAGTTATTACCTCTCCTAATGAATGGTCAAGTAACCATCAAACAATAACAGAAAAGGCAACCGATTAGGCTGCCTTTCTTGTTATATTGAAGTCCGACAAATCGCAATTTATCTGCTTATTCAATTCTATTTTTCTATCTAGTAAAGACAGAATTTTGACAATCCTTTCTTGTTCTTTTACATCTGGTAATTCTATTTCTAGATTTGCAATTCCAACTTGTGATAAATTATCTCGTGCAGAGCCTGTGCTTAAGCCTGCAAGATAATTGTACATGGTATCCAATTTATATTTTAAGTATAATGGTGTCACCTTTTCTGCTTTTGGCATTAAAGCACAAATAGCTTGGTTTGTACAAGCTTCAATTTCAAGTAATGAAGCTTTGCCAGCAGTTGCCCCATACATTGCAACAAGTACCGTTTCTTTGGGGAACATCTTTGTGCTTGAACTGTCATATCCTGCCTTTGTAATAAATTTCTCCGCTTTTTTGATGAATGGTTGAGATAATTCTCCACTGTTTATCCATGGGATTTCTCCTCCCTCGTAATACTCACGTATAGTAGATTTTGGAGTTCCTCCAGAACCTGTATTTGCAATCTCGTTTATTTTATATTTCTTTAATTCCATAAAACTATAAATTTCGCAATATCTCACTTATCAAAACCCCTGCATCATCCATTTTGTTGAATGCAAAGCATTTTTTACCTAAGTCTTTTAAAGACGCTCCTATATGGTAGAGATCCACACCATCAACTATCAAGTAGCGGTCGTGCATTGTGTTAGTCGTATAGAGATCTAATTGTGGATACTGACTGTTGAAGGTTGTTACATCCAACGGTGTAAGCGAAGTTCGTGGATGCGTATATATCTTTACGTTTACACCCGTCTGCTTCTTAGTCAATCGTTCCAAGATGGTTAAGTCAACATAGTTATCTATCAAAATGATTTCCTTTGTCGCCTTCTGAAGCAGATTCTCAAACAGCACATAGGCGTCAAATAGTTCTCCTTGGAAGAATACACCCTGCTTTGGCTCCACACCTTGCAATTCCATCTTCTTGAACAGTTCGTCAATACGTTTGTCGCTTTCTTTTTGGTGCAAGTCACTTTCTATCAAGTGCCGCTCCACCGACTCTAAACGATGAAATACCACAGCGTTATTCGTCAGAAACTGACGCATCGCCACAAAAGCATCCATTATCTTGATGCTCATCTGCACAGCCGTGTCGCTGCGCAGTACCGTTGAAAGCATAGCAATGCCTTGCTCGGTAAATACATAAGGATTGATTGTAGAATGTTTCAGAGACTGCAACCGGTCACAATTTGTGACCAGTTCGTCTTTCTCTTCATCTGTGAGTTGAAATCGAAATCGTTCTGGAAATCGTTCAATGTTTCGTTTAACCTGCTCGCCTAATCGCTTGGATTCCACTCCATAAAGGGTCGCCAAATCTCTGTCCACCATTACTTGCACGCCTCTATATGTGAAGATGCAAGATTCTATCGGCATGGTCAACCGGTCGCAAATTGCGACCGGTTCTATTTCTTTCTTTTCTTTCGGCATCTTTTCTTGGACAACTTACTTTTCAAACTCCAGCATATCCAGCTGCTTCATTATCTCCTTTTCAAGTTCCGCACTCTCAGCGAACTGCTTGCCCAGCTTCTCCTTGAAGTCTGCCATGTTCTTCTTGAACTGCTCTTCAGTAATATCCACATATTCAATCTTGATGTCGAAATACTGTCCGGCGCTAAGGCTGCAACCCTTGTCTTTGATTTCCTTGTAGCTGACGCATACCGAGAAATCATCCACCTTTTCCTTGGCTCTGAAGGTATTAACAATTTTGTCAATTTCTTCGGCAGTGAGTTTTACCTTCTTCAAGCCGTTGGCGTCCTTGTATTCTTCGCCGAGTTTCGATGCGTCCATAAGGATTACCGTATCATCGTCGGTCTTGCCCTTGGTCTTGTCAAAGAACAGTACCGACACGTTCGTGCCTGTATTGGCAAACACGTTGCTTGGCATGCTTACCACACCCCACACAATATGGTCTTCCACCAGTTTCTGGAGGATCTTGTTTTCAATGCCGCTCTTGGCTGTGATAAAACCAGTTGGCACCACTATGGCACCCTTTCCGCCTTCTTTTATAGAGTTAACCACATGCTGCACGAAACAGGTATAGATAGCCATGCTTTCCTTTTTCTTGGCAGGAACTGTTGGCACACCAGCCCAAAATCTCGATGCGCCCCATCGGCTTTCAATCTGATCTCTCGTATCTGAGAAGTCCATCTTGAATGGTGGATTACTTACCACATAATTAAACTGCTTAAGCACTTCTTCGCCATTCTTCTTCTCCTTATGATAAGGTGCTAACAAGGTGTCTCCCTGGATGGCATGGTCAAGCGAAGTCACCAAACCATTCAAAAGAAGGTTCAGTTTAAGCATCTTATTGCTTCGCTGTGATATGTCCTGTGCAAAGATAGTACACTTGTCCTCTCCAATTTGGTGGGCAAGAGCCATCAACAAGGTTCCTGTTCCCGCACTTGGGTCATAACACTCCTGATTACGCAAATCTGAATCATCACCTACAAGCAGTCTTGCCATAATCTTAGCAATGGCTTTCGGTGTATAGTATTCGGCATATTTACCACCACCTGCTGTGTTGTAGTCCTTAATAAGGTATTCGAAAATATCAGAGAAGAAGTCATATTTCTCTTCCAAGGCTTCCTCAAAGGTAAACTTGGCCAACTTATCAACCAACGCTCTTGCGAAATTGTCACGTTCTGCTTCATCGGTCACAAACAGTGTTAGTTTCTCGAAAATCGGGATCTTCGTATTCTGAGTCGTCTTTGTATAATAGATGGCAATATTGTCGTTGGCAATATCTAACATTGTTTGGTCGAATATGGCTGCGAAATCACCCTTCGACTGTTGGTTCCAAAGATTGGAAATCAGCTGGTATGGCTTGAATCTTGGCACCTCTGGTGGCAAGAAGGCAAACGCCATTTCCCTATCGTTGTCGGGAAGCTTGGCATAAACCTCTTCCCATTTGTTACCGGCATCCTTTATAGCCTGAATGCAAGGTAATTCCACTTTCTTAAGCTCACAGCCGAATTTGTCGGCCATATACTTGTAGAGGAACACCTGCGTGATAATCTTATACTCGTTTCCGTCATTTCCCATACCCGCTTTCTGGCAAGTCGCCTTCAAGCTGTCAATCAAGTCGATTGTTTTTTGTTTTATATCGCTCATAATTAATGATTTATTCTATTTATGCGCCATAATAACTGTTGTATTGGTCTATGTATTGCTTGGCAACCCTGATTTTTATGAAATCATAGTCCACCATATTGGGTTTTATATCTTTTATCTCCCTTAGGCTCATCGCTATCTGTTGCAACACAGTCTGTCCGAAGAACGCATCCTGCCTTAGTATATCGTTTCTGTCAAACACCTTTTCATCCACGGCATTCTTGATGTAGCACAAAGCCTGCACTATATCATCGTCAAACTTTGAAATAATCGGTGTTTCCTTCCTTTCACTGCGTTTGGCGTTCTCTTCCCTGATTCGCTTGTGCACATAGGCAAACTTGCTATCACCATTATAGCGCTTTAGTAGTGCGTCATTGGTCTTCTTCAGTTTGTTCAACCTATCCAAGATTTCACCCATTGCTACATTTTCAGCATTATAGTGTGCCAAATCCGACGGTTGGAATCCGTGTTCCTTGAAAATTTCATGGAATGCCTCTGCAATCGAGATATATTCAGGATCATCCTTGTCAAAGGCATCCGTCATCTCCTGTATAACACGCTGGTATTTCTCCCGCAACTCTGCCCCACCGTCAATAATGCGGAGTTCTTCCTCGCCTATATTGTTGAAGTTAAACTCAATATCCATCATTGCTCGGTTAATGGCAAACTTGGTTTCATCGCTTGCTTGGAACGCTTCTTTCTGGTTGATAAGGTTGATTCGTCTTTGCACCTCGGTCAGCATTTCCGGAACCTTTGCTATCGCAATCTTATCAATTTCGGTTTTCAACTCGTCATCACCGAAGTTCTTTACGATATTCACGGTATCTCTTGCCAGTTCCAGTGCATGCTTCAAATCAATCAGCACCTTTTTGTCTTCCTGCGATGAAATCTCGCTAGTAAACTCTTCGATATTGTTTGTCGGGTACTCAAATAATATCTGTCTTACCTCCTTCATCTGCTTGATAAGAGTTTCCTTGTCCTCCATCACTTGCTGGTACAAGGCAGGTAGGTTCAAGTCATCACCTTCACCGTTATCTGCCTTTGGAAGCTGGTCAATATTGTATCTATTCAGCTCTCGCAAATAGGCGGCGTTGGTTGCATCAAAATTCTGCTTGATGTCGGCAAAGTCTATCAAATAACCATACTTCATATCCTTGTATGGTCTGTTCACTCTCGTGATAGCCTGTAGCAGGTTATGGTCTTTAACCTTTCTCCCGAAATACAGGCGTTTCAATCTTGGTGCGTCAAAACCAGTCAAAAGCATGTTGAACACAATCAGCAAATCAACTGTCATGTTCTTCTTAAAGTCATTGATAATGCCCTTTCTCGTTTCCTTGTCCTCGCTATCGTGGAGAATAAGCCCCGCCACCATCTTCTTCTTCAAAAGTTTCTCTTCAATGAGTTCATCTTGGATCTCATCCATCAGCTCCATCATCTTCTTTGCCTGACCAGAAGTTTCACAGATAATCATGCCACCTAAGGTCTCGTCTCCATAGATGCCACGGAACTGACGTAAATCTGTAAGTATATAACGCATCAACGCCTTTACATAAGTCGGATGCTCAATAATATCATTCTTCGAAATTTCACCACGCGTTACAAGCGTTTCCAGGTGTTCCACCTGCTTGCTGATATTGTCTCGGTACGAGGTTTCAATGTCTTCCCTTAAAATCTTCAAGGTGTAACCGTCTTGTACCGAACGGTCATAGTAATACGTGTGAAGATAGTCACCAAACACGGCACAGCTCGATCTTTCCTCGCCAATCAACGGTGTCCCTGTCAATGCAATCTTGATAGCATTAGGGTCTGCACCAAACAAATTGGCAAGGAAGCATCCACTAGGCTTGTAACCTCGATGCGCTTCGTCCATAACAAACACTCGCTGAAGGTTAGTGGCATAATTCGGTAGGTTAACAGCTTCCTTATCTTCTGCAAACTTCTGAATATTCACTACCGTGATTTCGGCCTTTCCAGATGTACCTTCTTGCGACTGGTTCTGTCGGAATTGTTCAATCAGTTCCTGCTTGCTGTTCGCCGTTGTCACATTAAGACCTCTTGCTGCAAACTCTTGTGATGCTTGCTCCAGCAAGTCCAATCGGTCAACGATAAAGTAAAACTTGGCAACCTTATTCTGTTTTGCAAAAAGGTCTGTCAGCACACGGTGCATGTAGAATGTCAAGGCAGTCTTACCACTACCTTGCGTATGCCATATAATACCACTCTTTACACCATTCTTAAGTTTTCCCCTTATGATCTGCGATGCAAAAAACTGCTGGTAGCGCATGATGTGCTTTTCATCTCTGCTCTCAATCGTACCGTCTTCTCGCTGCTTTTCGAAATGAAGATAAGCAAGACCATACTTAATCATGAATAGCAATCGTTCTGGACTACACATAGAAGTCAACACCCTATTGGTTGGTGTGTATTCCTTCTTATTCGTGATGTATTCCTCGTTATCCTTAAGCATTGGCACGTTGAAATCCGTGAGGATTTGTTTTTCCACTGCTGAATCCACCGCTTTATAAGGATAGTTTTGGTTATATGGAGCAACAGGCAGACGTGTCGGATTCTCTTCTCTAAAGCAGTTGAAAGGTGCGTATTTTTTACCTGCAGTACAATAGAAAACACCTTCAATCGGAACAATACCGCCCTTGCTGTCATACTCCATATTGTTGGAGAATATCATCAACTGGGTAATATTGATAAATCTTCTGAATTTCTTGTTAGGGAAACGCTTTTCGTTCATTCGCTTGCTCTCATCAAGCATGCCACCTGGGTTATTCGGCTTCTTTACTTCAATAAAGCAAAGCGGCAAACCATTTACGAAAAGCGTAATATCGGGTCTGAACTCGTCTTCCCCGTTCTTGCAAGTAAACTCCGAAGTAAAATGATAAATGTTGTTTGCAGGGTTTTCAAAATCTACAAGCCGTTCAGGAGATACAGCCAATAAACGATTATAGAACTGTCTGCCGAGGTCATCGTCATCCAGTTCTTTCCTAATATCAGCCAGCACATCCTGCCATTTCTTATTTGTCCCAGGATTCAGTTTTTCAAACTGAATCCTGAAAACATCCAGCAGGATATTGGTATCTTGGTCATAAATGGTCTTATCACCGATATGAATTTTACCAAAGTATGTGTATCCAAGTCTTGTCAGATGCACCATTGCTGGCATCTGCACTCTTGTAGCTTCATTCAAACTATTGCTCATCGCTATCAGTTTTAAATTCAAAAGTTACGTTTTTACCGCATTATATACAAAATTAAGAAAAAATGCTCAATCTCCCTTAAAAATGTAACAAATACCTGTGCCTTTCCCTCCGAGCTCAGTTCTTCCCGGAAACTCATCCCATAACCAAACTTTTTTAAGTATATTGCTATAACGTGGGAAAGACGTTTAATCAACGTTGCATTAATTTTTCAAACAAAGCACCTTTTTCCTTTCGATGTCATTTACTTCTCTACACTTTTTAAGGATATCGTATATTGTAACCATTGAGTTATATTTTAATTCTTTTCTTGAATAATTATTTCTCCAAAATATGGATTTTTTGTCAATCATTTCGAATTCCAATATACAAAATATTTCTTATCTGACTTTCAATCATATTATTGTCTTAAACAACACCATTTTTACGTTTCCTTCCGTAACATTATTATGACCCTTATCTTCAGAAAAATAAGATCGCCACCGACTCTGGGACTTCCCATTCCTGTCCACTCACCCCCTCCCTAACTTCTGCCCGTCGATGCGGATTGCCAAAGTTGTGTGTGGCTTCGCCCCCTCGCCCTTTACGCTTTCGCCACGTTCAAGCCGTTCCAGACGCTGCCATGTTTGTATAACCCTATAATCGTCCGAATGATTACCAATATATCATTTGTATGAAAAATACGGATAAAGAAACATTGTTTATATCTTCATATGAATTTCTATAAAGCGTAGAGCGATTGATAGTACATTTGTAAAAAATAATAACGATGAAAGAAGACCCAAAACAGTATTGCTTGAATTGTTTCTATTGCGACAATATCATATCACAGCCTGAAGTGCGTGGATTAATGTATTTAGGATTCCCACGTTGTTTCATGTTTGTACATAATAAAAAGATGAAGTACCAAACCTATGAGGATTTCATTAATAGTGCAATTAAGATAAATTGGTTGGATCCGTCAGAACCAAGAACAAAAAAAGAGGAGGAAGAGGTGCTGACGAAATTGTGGAAATTCTCAGTGATACAAGAAGAAGAAAAAGAACGGCTTGATGAAGAACGAAAGAAGGGAATTGATGAAATTGACCTTAGCGAGTTCGATTTTTCGAGACAATTTGAATAAATGAAAATGTCCATCCCGATATAGAGATTTTCTCTAATTTTGCAGAAAATATTACTCATAACAAAATTACTCATATGAAAAGGGAATTGATGGCACTACTTCAGAACTTGTAAGCCTCTACCCTATTTAGCGAAAAAATGGAAAATTTTTTAAGAAGCGTATTAATAATGTTCATCGCAACATGTGTGATGTATAGTTGCGGAGACGATATTCTAAATGATATAGAATACGGAAGCACGAATATAATCGAAGAAGATACGTTGTCGCCTTCTGAGGTCGATACAACATATATTCCAAATGAAAATGAGTTACCCGATTCAGTCGATATTGAGCATGTAGAAGTTGATACTGCTTACGTTTTGAATACGGATACAGCGCCAACCTCAAATGAAGATAGCATTCAGCTAGATCTAGAAATACCAAGGCTGACAAAGGATATGCCTGAACAAATCTTAAAACGGATAGGTTATACTGTTTCCTACAATATTACAACGAAGAATCCTAATTGGGTCGCTTGGGTATTGACCAAGGACCACACAACAGGACCAATAAACCGTATAGACGGATACGACAATGACTATACTATATATGGTTATCAACCAAAAGAAAAAGATTGGGATGATATGCCCGATACTCTGAGTCATGGACATATGTGCCCAGCCGCTGATAACAAATGGAATAGACAAGCAATGGAGCAATCAACCTTGTTGTCAAATATATGTCCACAGGCGAAAAATTTAAACAGCGGTAGTTGGAATAAGTTGGAGGGGAAATGTCGGGATTGGGCAGAAAAATATGATTCCATATATATCGTATGCGGACCTGTATTTTACTCTGATTCGATTAAGACAATGGGGGCTGCCAAGATCTGGGTTCCTGACGCTTTTTATAAGGTGGTTCTTTGCATGACTGGGAAACCTAAAGCCATAGGATTTATATACACGAACGATAACCTATCGCATAATATGCAAAAGAGCGTTAGATCGGTTGCCGAAATAGAAGCTCTAACTGGTATAGATTTCTTTTGTTCTCTGCCAGACGAAATCGAGTATAGCATAGAAGCATCGGCATATTTCAATGCATGGTAGCAAAAAAAAAAATCATAAAATAAAGGGAGTATGAGTTTTAATTCATACTCCCATATTTTTTATAGGTTATTGAAATATTTTGAGCGTTTTTTAAGCGCTTGTCTTAGGGTTTTTACACGCCAATGGAAGTCGAGGTTAAGGAATGCGAGTTCTTTTAACTCTTTAAGGGATATATAACCTAATTCGGACATCTCAAAATCACCGTTCAGAATCACATAACCAAACATTTCGTCACCGTCTCGTTCGGTAACGAAGATGTCAGTTGAACCAATGAAAAAGTGTGCGTAGACAATCGCATCATAGCCTTTGCCATCTTGTTCGTAGAGGTGGGGCATCTTTAAAAGCGTCTGCCCGAGTTTCTCGATGATATGCGAATATTCGTCCCAAGCGGATTTGACAACAGGTGTTTGGCAGTTACACATCATGTCAAAAGAAAGTTTCTGAGCCTCTGTCAGATTTTGGGCGATCGCCACATTGCTAATTGTTTCCATATCGAAAATTTTTAAAGGTTATAAACTTGTTCGGTTAAAACCGAACCTTAACGGCACGGTTTTTTGACAACCACAAAGACGGTCATCGGCAAGACTGTTTCCCCTAAATACAACCCAAAGGGTGGAGATTTAGGGCGAACACTCGCTTGGTCTTGAAGATGTCGTCTGGTTGTCTGACCTTTGTGACGGTATGGTACGGATTCGGATCAAGTGACCCTTAAAAATCTATGGAGACAAAATGTGAATCAATCGCCTTATGACAAGAGCCAAGAGAACAAATATGATGTGTGCCATAATAATACAATGCGTGGGACGGCATATATGAAACGAGGCAGAATTATAGTGGGTGCCCATGATGGCAAAAAAGGGGATGAACAACAATTGAAGCCGTGCTTACAATGACAGATGTGACGATGATACTCGAATATGTGATGAATGGTGTGGATGTCAGAATAGGCACACTTAAAGAAGTAAGCAAAAATAATGGATAGTGAATATATTGCCTGTAACAAACCACTATAATAAGCATGAACTAAGCGGTGGCAACATAGCCGATGGACTTTACTTCATGCTATGTGTACGATGACAACGGTTTCGCAGTTGAAAAGATTGAGAGCTGAGATATAATAGTTAAACGGACTATTCAGAAAGAGCCTCACTCAAAGGTTTTGCCTTAACATAAAAAGCAACCTTTTCGTAGAGTTTCTGTCTATCCATTTCTCTTGGATACAATTTACTCATTTGATTAAGGACAGCACTATATGTCCGTCCTAAGTTTAGATATATATCTTCGATAGACATCACCTGAAAAAAATAGGCTTTCAAACGAATACAATCACATTCATCCCACAACATATATGAGTCTGAAAACGCCTCACGTTTTGTGAGTTTTTGATTCCGAGCTTTGGCTTGAGCAACTTTATTAAAAGTCTGTGATGCCTGCAACGAAGATAGTTTTCTGACCTCGAAGATAATTTTCATCGTATTAATAGGAAACCTTTTATGAATATCTGCAAGAGAAACCCCTTGTTCAACTAGCTCTTTCAAAACTTTCTCTTTTTCCGTCGTCCAATAATTTACCATCGCATTTATTATGTTATGTATTGAAATCAGTTGCTAAAGTAAGAAAATTTATCATTGCAGGAATGATAACAAATAAAAAACGCTATCTTTGAATATTCATATATCAAGCAAAGTATTTAGGAGTCATTATCTGCGAAGATAAGGCTCCTTTTACATAGGGAACAACCTTGAAATCTTGTCAACACAAATTAACCCTCTCCAAAAATAACCTTATGATTTCCAGTTCCTCACTATAATCGCTATCACCACGTTCAAGCGCCTGGTCCGTGATTATTTTCAATAGAGATTGAGAGTTGCTTGTCAGATAGTCTTGAACCTCTTTAGCAGTATGTGAGAGGCAATAAGAATCTGGGTCCTCACCTTCTGGCAGAGCAACTAATCTAACATTAAAACCAGCCTTCATAAGCAGTTTGCCGTTCCTTAAATTAGCTGCCATGCCAGCGGCGTCATTATCAAACATAACTGTAACGTGTTTAAGACCATTGATGGTTGGAACATATGACTTCAAGAGATCAATCTGCTGAACAGTCAAAGCCGTTCCACAACTAGCCACAACATTTTTAATGCCTTTCTGATGCATAGAGATGACATCACAATAACCCTCTGTTATATATGCGCTACCTTGTTTCTTAATATAATCTTTCGCTTGAAATAAACCATAAAGAACATCACTCTTTTTATAGACATCAGTTTCCTTGCCATTAATGTATTTGGCAGTCTTAGAATTCTTATCATTGGGGTTTATGCGACCAGCGAAAGATATAACCCTACCATCTTTTTCTTCCATGATAGGAAACATGATTCGCCCCTTAAAGACAAAATACTCTTCATCCTTATAATTTGTATCCAAAATCTTTAGGTTCCTATAATCATCAGAATTGTAACCCTCACGACGAAGATTCTTTATATGGAAATCATCATCATCTGAAGCGTAACCTAGACGAAAAGCCTTGATGGTTTCGTCAGAAAAGCCTCTATCTGTTTTCAGATAATCTAGTACCGACTCACCTGTTTCGCCAAACAAATATTTGCTGAAATCATCTGCCATATAATTGGCAGCATACATCATACGTTTCTGCGCTTTAGTATATCGCTCTTCTTGCGCCGTCATCCAATAACATGAACTGGAACGTGTGTCGATGTTATAAATTTTTGCAATCAATTCCAGAGCATCAACAAAACTGCAACCTTTATATTCCATGAGAAAGCTTATGGCATCCCCTCCCTTATCACATGGGAAACAATGCCAATAATTCTTTCTCAAATTAATCTTCAGTGAAGGATGACTATCTTCATGGAATGGACATTTACATTTGAGATTAACACCGTCTTTCTGCAAATCGCCCAAACAATAACCTATCACGTCTTCAACACGAGCGGTCTGCTTAATTTTTTCAACTATCTCATTATCCATAACACATATTTTCTATTGATTAAAAACCGTACAATTTAAACATTTTTTTCAAACTCTCACGAATATCGTCTCTAAGGGATTCAGGTTCAAGGACCTCAATCCTGTCACCCATCTTGAACAATTCAGCAGTGAACTCAACATCAATCTTCAAGCAATATTCAAAGATAGAGGAATCAATGCCCGTAAATATCTCGTATTGCGAATGATGTAATGGCAATGTGCGCAAATAATTCACCTGATTGCCAAACGCCCTAATTCGCACTTTTTCTACCTGTTTTGCTTCATTCACCCAAATGCCGTAACTATCGGCGAAGTAGTCTTTTGCCGAGAAATCAGAAGGCATTTTAAATGTATCATTCGTAATTATCAAATCTGATATTCTATCCAAAGCATAGGTGTGCAACCCCCTACCCTCTACCTGTAACAAAACATACCATCGTTGTTTATCAATCTTCAAACAATAAGGCGCACCATCAACCTCTTTAGGCGCGTCACCAAACTTGCCGTACAAGAAATGAATGATCCTATTTCCTTTGATGGCGTTAATAATCGTCGCAAGATACTCCGTCCCAGACGGGACCTTCTCAAAAAGAATTCTATCCTTGAACTGGTAAGACTCCTGCAACATATTAATTGCTGAGAATGAATTAATGACCCACTGACTTTGGTCGTCAACCTGAAAATCATCAAAGTTAGCAATACTATAGGTGTTATCGGATTTCCTGAATTCAATCTTCAAACCTAATTCATTCTCAATGGCGACTTTATGCCTGGCGAACGTTCGCCTCGGCAAAGGTTCACCATTCTCGTCATTAAGAGCAGAGTTTGCCCATTTCGCACTTATCTCTTCAAAGGTGATGCGATTCGATTGATGAATAGTGTCAATCAACCATATATATCTTCTAAATAAGTTCGCTGCCATAATTTTTTTTCAAAGGTAAAAATAATTTTTGTATGTGCCATTATTTGGCACACAAATAAATTATCTTTGTCGGAAACATAAAAATTTCAAATTATGGAAACAAAAGAACCAATCGACGCAAAAACGTACATCGACCTGAAATACGAACAGTATAGCTTTGACGATGACAGATCAGCGATTCCGCAAACCCTATTGGACGCTTTCGACATGAAAGCGTTCTGTTATAATTGCATGTCGAGGGACATTCACAATGTTCTTGTGAACAGCGAGCCGTTGGAGGAATTCGAAAGATTCTATGAATGTTTGGATTCCGACAGGAATAAGACGACAATCAAGTCATTCACTTTCGATAAAATGAAAGCGATCCGTGACAAATACAACCAAGTGTATGAAGCCATGGAATTATATGGCAAGGAAATCGACGAGACATTGCCAGTCGGCGAACCTAAAGACTCATCCGATTTCGAGATACTTGTTTGCATAGATATGCAGTATGAAACAGAAGCAAAACGAATCCTTAAAATAGCGGAAGAACTCACTTCAACTTGCAGCAGCATCATTTCATCAATCGATGAAATGAGTGATGAGGAACTCGACCAAAAACAAGTAGAAATCCTCATCCTTTTAGAAGATGCCAAGGATAAGTCGAAAATCGATCCTGAAAAATTGCTTCGTGCAAGCTCCCTCATATACAGACAACTTAATTTCTTTAAAATCGACGATAAAGCCGTCGAGAAACTGAACTCGCAATATGAATGAATAAGAATTCATGAACTATTGAACAACAAACAACCATGGAACAGAACAAAATAACAACGCTCAAGATTCAAGCGTACAGCAAGGAAATGCTTCAGTCAATGCTGAAGAGGCAAGCGATAACATCGGCAGTGTTCGAGGACAGGGAAGTGCTACAGATGATATGCCAAGCACAAACGGAGTCGATAATGGAAGCGTTTCCAGAGATAACACCGATGCGGATGCGCTCGGAACAGGAAACAGTGATGATGGAAATCGAGTCGGATCTAATCCCATGGGAGAAGGAGGACTACGAAACAAAGGTGGTGAATCAGGCGAGCATGATAGCGCAAGCGGCGTTAGTGGATCCGATCACGAAGGAGATGTACGTGGCGATAGCGGAACTCAAACCGCATCTATTGAAGACGTACAACCTGGCATGGTGCCAGAAGGAATCGATACACTTCAACCTGATGGAAGACCGCTTGCAGGAGGAAATGTCTTACAGTCAAGCGAGGATTCAAGTGTCCGAAATGGTGATAGAACACGTGAAATCGTTATAAGCGGGAAAAGACTATGCAACAGAAGCATCTTCAATCAAATGATTAGCGGGCTTGGTTTTCAAAAAAGAATCCGCAACGCCATATTGACTGGCATTGCGGACTATATTGGTATGTCTTTTCATGTTTAGCAGACACCAATAAAGAGCAATAACTTTGTCCTATAAAATTTAAGTATAAAAAATTGTAACGGTTATTTAGGACTAGCACCTACTACTCTATTGACCGACATTAGGACGCTGCATGGTTGAATATTTAACAATGTCAGAAGCTTGATTCTTTAAGTTCAATTGAGACGATGGACTCAATGTCGCCTCTATATTGATGAATGAGTTCGTGTTATTTTGATCTTCGACCTTAACACGGATTTTCTCTATTTGCTTCTCCGATAACATTTTAAACATCTCTATATCAGTAGGCGTTTCAAAAGCGCATTGATATGGATAAGCATTGAGTTCAATATCTTTGCTGGAGTGGAAAGCATTGAAAGGAAGATTTTTCAATGTCCCATCCGTAAACTTAAAATAGATGGAGCAACGGTAACTTTTCACCATCGACGAACTATTTACCCAACCATCAATTTTATATCCATTCTTAACATCGTATTTTAATTGTAAAGCCATTTCTGGGCTAACCTCCTCTGGCTTCGCCGTAAAACGCCACTGCCATGCGGATTCTTCCACTTCACACTGATTAAACTGACCATGGTATGGGAATGCGGGATATACTCTTTTCGCCAAATAATCGGTCGATTTCTTCTCTGATGGCAATTTGGGTGCTTGTGCGATGAAATCCTTCGCATAAGCCAATACATAGTCGGCGGAACGTTCCCTAAGTTTTCTCTCAATAACAAAAAAGTCGAATGGCTGATCTAGTTCGACTCTGACCATTTCCAACTTCTTGGTTGCCAACTTTTCGACAAAAGCTCTATCACACGCCACCTTTAGGAAGGTCATTTTTTGGTCATTCCATTTCTCAGGACATTTAAAAATCGCAACCGTGAATTTATTGATTGTTTGATCCTTGAATTTGAATGAGACGAAGTCACTATTAGGATTTACACAATGAGTCACCTCAGGCGCATAAATATTTATGTAATAGAAGGTATCGACCGTAGAGATGGTCATATCCATCATGCCTGATCGAATCGGAAGGAAAGAAGTCTCCACCTGACGCATATTGGTAAACTCGTCGATGTTTTTCGTTAAATAGGTATACTGATTAATTTTCATATCATTGGTTCTACCCAAGAAGTCTTGAGCATAAGCCTGTACCTTCGTCGCATTTTCAGGATGACGAGTCACATAATTATAAACGCAATGCTTATAATTGCTTTTCACAATCACATCTACCGAAGTAATCTCTTTTTGGGTAAAAAGTTCAATATCCTTCTTATCCACGTCCAACGTAAAGGTGTAAGAGTAATAATTCGTTTTCTCTTCTGCCTCTGCCACTAAACCTTCATATTGGAATACCTGGCTAGTGTTATCCGAAAAATTGAACTTTATGATAGAATAATCATCCATAGAGAATCTAGTAGGATCATAGACACTCAAAACCATTTGATATTTCTTTTGATCCGCAAAGAACCCTATACCGAACTGATGGTATTGTCCCTCCAAACCAGAGCCAATTTCAATGCCGGAAACCGCTGAAGCAATCATGCCTCTACGAGCCTTTTTTATCTCCTTATCACTATAACCTGTGATTGCCACCAGGTTAGTCATTACCGTCCTGATACCTGTTTGAGTATCTACCGAATCCTTGAAATAACTGACAGATGTTCTTTGATCTCCCGTTTCACTTTTTGCCTGTGCAAAAAAGAAAGACGACAATAAGATTGCCACCAATAAGCTTAATTTCTTCATTTATATATTCACATTAAACCAATATTAATACATCACAAATGTAGTCATAAAATATAAGATAAGACAATTAGTATAAATAAAATGACCTCCCTAATGAGAGGTCATATTTCATAATCCACCTTCACAGGCGAATCATCATGTAAATATTACAATTTAATAATATAAAACGTACACAAAATTACACAATTTGCCGCAAAGGCAAATCAAACCAATTAAACTATTTATTTATATATTTCAAACTTTTTGAAACATACACGCCTACGCCTTTGCTATCGAGACCGCCTATCTGATTATTGATCATTTGATATTCGCCAATGCGAACACCAAGCGGCGAATATAGGATAACACTCTTATCGCAGTCATTAGCTATATCATCCAATCCAGTTGTCATATTGACTGGCAAAGACTCTTCTCCAAAAAAATCACCACTCATAAGAGAGACCGTAAACGGCGAACGATCATCAAACATACCGACCTCATCCAACATGAAAGATTTGGTCTCAAAGTCAAAATCATAAACAGAGAAGAAATCGAACGGATCCATGCAAGAATAAGCCGAACTTGATGAGACCAAAGAACCGAAATCGGTTTTCATGTTCATATCTTGCGACGCAGAGATAGTCGCATTATGAGCTTTGAATATGACATCATCGCCACGCAGTTTCACACCTACAATATAAGGAACATTGGGTTTGATATGATTAGTCTCAACAGCGTTCAAATGTTCATCCAGCTCGTAGATGACCATACCTTCATGCATGATTTCGCTTCCGTCTGAAAGATAGGCGCTATCAGGCGCAAAAGGGAGCATAATAGTAGACCAAACATAATCATCGTCACCACTTCGAAGAGCCGAAGGAGACACAGAACGAATAAATGGCATATCAAGCTCCACTGTCTTAGCGATAATGTCTGTATCGCAATAAAAATCGAAATTTGCATCAATATGAATAGAGTCGGAATGACCGTTTATGACGAGGTTGGAATTCACACCAACAGGCATATAGTCTTCTCTATCGGTCAGATAAAGGCAGTTAGGATTTGCCTCATCAGTGACGAGCGTATCTGGATGGAACTTGTTCAAATAGACAATCAAAGCTTCAGCTGGTATTGAGTTGACAAAGTCACCCATACTTGAAATTCTATTTGCGTTTCTATATTCCAGATTAAAGAGGCAACTGACTTTAACACTACCAAATCTTGGTATGATGCCGATCTCATATGTCTCATATGTGTATTTAATTTGGGGAACATATATTTGGTGCTCAATGCGGTGATATATATTGTCAGCGGGTACTTCAAAGACCCAATCACCACTACACAGCAATGTGTCCAAGCCCTGATCATTATGTGTCAGAAAGGTTTGTATAACAGCACGGAAAGGAATAGAACCATAATTAGCGAAAGAAATCTCGACATCGTTCATGCCCGGATTAACGTAATAGATATCTTCGATTTCGTCATAATAAGAGAAATTCAAGAATTTCACTTTGAATAAAACACTATCATTAAGATTGGTGTAGCCACCGACATGATAATTAATCGTGTCGATGAGTTCACCCTCTTTTGTGCTGAATCTTAATTTTACATCTCCCTCAGAGAGGGCGCTTGAAGAATAAGATAGTTTGACATATTGGTTGGGTTCGATAATAAAAACACTATCGTTCATCATAAAATCGCCGTCTATCTTAACTGGACCAGATGAGTTCGTGTATAGATTGCTGCTCATGTATATATTTCCGACATAAGGTTCGTCGCCAACGTTTCTTACATAGAAATCGATTAAAGACGGGTCATTCACACAATAAGTCGAATGTAATTTCAAATCAGATATCTCCAATGTTCCCTTTTTAAATTTGGTTGAATTAGGTATCTTGATGCCAATGATAATATGCCTATCAATAGGATATTCAAATAAACCATCAGCGCTATACTCTTCATTACATTCAATGTCACCCCATCCCATATTGAAATGGAAAGAATAATTATAATAACCGTCACAAATAAACCAATGACCAGTGCCTCTTTTATTCAACTCGCCTTTACGCTCATAGCCTGCTATAAGGACAGGTCTGCCTGCTTTAATTTCATCATAGATGATATCCTCCAAATCATTATAATCGTAGTAATTGCCGAGAAGTTTCGTCGCAGATAATGAGTAATTAAAAATTAAAAGTGCAGGAACCATTACTTCTCCACTAGTAGCTGATGATTCCACACCATAGTCTGTCTTTAAAGCATAACCGCAATACTTCATAAGTTTAGCAAGCTCTGGTGCGGTATCGCCTTCATCATAAGACAATTTCATTTGACTGTAATCGAAACTGGTAGGTTCAAGAGATGGATAATGAACACCGTAACTTTCATATGCTGGAATACCATAACAAGTATCAGGGTATTTATAATAATAGAGCACCTGGGCTAATGCGGTAGCACCGCAACCTGTAACACTTGAATGTAACAAATCATTGTAAGGCTCCTTTTGAAACCAATTAGTTTTAATGAGGGGAGCGACCGAATCCCTTGGATCTTCAAAAATAGAATCGTCATCTGTTAGAGACGAACTTCTTAGAACGACAGAAGATTTAGCCCTATCAATCATATCTTGAATCTTCGACAGATATTCTTTTACCTCGTATGGTAAATTTTTGTCATGATAGGAAAAATTGGAACAATAAAACAAAACAGGGTTCTTGAAAGCATTTACAGCCGATATTATGATAAAACCCCTCGGTTCTAAGTCGAAGGCATAATATGACTTGCTATCACTTACATTGACCGCATTATCTCGTAAAACTTCGCCTTTTTTTTCAAGATGTTTCGAAGCTATCACCCTAGCCTCCTGTTCAGAATATGCCCATGCTGATAAGACACTCAGCAACATTAATGAACAAGCGATAAATTTTTTTATATTCATATTATAAGTGAAAAGTAAAATCTGATAAGATATGATAACCTTACAAAGGTATTAATAATAACTAACATAAAAAAGCCTCCCTATAAAGGAAGGCTTTCTACATAGCCTACTTTCACAAGCAGACAGATGTTCATATTTTTTATTTCGATACAAAGTTACGAAATAAATAACCTAAAATAAAACACTAGTTTCATGGGTGGAAAATAAATATCTTTGCATGGGTATACATACAAAATATAGGCACCCGAAAGGATGCCTCCATTTAAGAGAATTGTATGTGAATACAATAGGATTTGTTTTCATTACAAAGATAACATAAAGCATGGAAAATATAGAGATAACAGCAGAAACATTAACTGTAATAACGAACAAACAAGAAAAGATATTAGAAGAAAAATACCACGAATTACGTCAAAAGCAACCCTATGTAATCGAAAACAGCATCAAAAAATATCTGCCCGATTATCAAAGCGCGTTAAGATACATGCGTGAAGGGAAAAATATCTACACGAGGAAAAACTCAAAAAAAAATTTTCTCATTAACAGCATGATCGCCGAATTCAAGGAATTCGTCGCTGAGATATGTTCGATAGAGGATGATAGATTGAACGATATCGAGAATTGCAGCTGCGAAATGATGATAGAACAATTATCTGACCCACAAAAAATAGCACTCGAAAAAAAATATAAAGATTTTTGTTCCAAACAACCCAGCATAATTCAAAGCGATATAAGAAAATATTTGCCGACATATCATGATGCGGCAAAGTTTTACAATGGGAAAATCAAAATTCATCCCAATCGAGCCAGCAAAAAGGGAAAACTCTTAAACAATATGATAAGTGGATTCAAAGTGCTCGTATCTCAGTTATATAAAAACAATAACATATTATGGGATAAGAAAAAAAATAGAAGCATCACAAGTGTCGCATACCTCACAAGTGAACAAATAGAGTGGGCAAACAATTTCTACCAAGAACACGACCACTTGCCAATGTTTTTCATATTAAAACAATACCTATGCGGTGATAAGTTATCAGAGAAAGAACGATTGTTATCTTATTTATCTGGTCTAAACCAAGAAGGAATAGAATATAGCTATGAGGAGGCATCAAAAAAGATAAGACGATCACAAAAGATAACAAGACAATTATCCTATCTGAAACTCATTAAAGATGACGAATTGTTAGCACCAGAATTATGGGAACACTATTACACGAAAGATTTCGTGAAAAAAGGTGATGAATTATTCGCAAGAATCAAAGAAGAAGAACAAACAGATGTCTCTCTGAACGCCTATTATTTGGTTCGCAAACAAATGCAATCATGTGCCATACTAAAGGTTAAATGTGAAGCGGCATACTTCCTGTCACAAAAACTCTCAAACTTATTCGACTTTAAAAAAGCAGTGTCAAAAATAAGTGAGTTGAGACCGAATGTGTACGACATAAATGATTACATACCGGCTAAAACAAAAAACAAAGAAACAATACTATCAATCTTAAAAGAGATTCTAAGTGAAAGTTACAACATTGACATAATCGATAACAAGATTACTATAACGCGTCAGAACACATATAATGACATTGAAGAGATTGCTGAGACACTATACAATGCGATTAATAAAAGCGACAAACCTCTAAACATTAAAGAACTTCGCAACTACCTTCCCAGCAAACGCTTCAACAACACTAAATATCTTAATGAGGCGGTTGCGCTCATGCATAAATCGAAACCTGACATAATAGCAATGTATAATAATCTATATGCGATCAAAGGGAGAAAATACAAATTAGAAAGTCAAAAAGAGGAAAAGAACAGCAACATATTCGAAGATCGCTTTTTACAACTGAACAGGTTTATCGAACAAAACAAACGATTCCCATTTGAGTATAGTTCAAACGTAATGGAGAACATCGTCTATCGATTTGTGAACGAAATGCTAGATGGTAAAATAGACGTCACAATAGAACAGGAAGAAAGATTTGACTCGCTCATAAAAACACATGATAACATACCTCACGACATAAACGACTTTATCTTTCTTATGAACTGTCAAAAATACAAGAAACATGTATCACAACATCATAAAAGACCAACATTGAAAGACGATAAAGAACTTTATGAATGGTACAATCGGTCTATATCTGACTACAACAATCTAAGATGTAGGCAAAAGAAATGGATAACCGATATGATTGGCTCTCTTTCAAGAACGAACTAAGAAGAATAGAGTATAACCCTACCCTACTCAACCTTAACTATGTTTGTTTTTCATCGCAAAGAGTTATCTTTGTGATAACAAATGACCACTGATATATGGCAAGCAATAAGAACGTATTCATCATAGGCAATGGGTTTGATTTAAACCTCGGATTGAACACATCATATGAGAGTTTCTATTACGGCAATGATTGGGAATACGGCAGACAAGAAAGAGGATACGTCTCGAAGTTGAATCAGGAATTCTATGTGAGCGAATCAATAGATAACACATACGGACGCAACGTCAACCAAGAAAACAGTTTGTATAAGACTTTAGACAACTATCCAGTGGATGACTGGTGTGAAGCTGAGAACGTCATTCAAGACTTCGCAATCAACATGAGCGAAAACAGCGAAACAGATGTGGACAAACTCAAAAACAACGAAGAAGAATTCGACTTATACCGCCAACGCGTTCGCAAGTTCATTGAACATAGCGTAACAGATCCATATCTAAAAGCCCAATCATGCGCTGCACAAACCCTCATGGCGATAATCAAAAAGGCGACATATAAAATATATAACTTCAACTATACCAAACTCGAAGATTTTGCTAGTCTATTAAAGATTAAAGGCGACATCGATTGCGAAAACGTGCACGGCACCATAGATGACCCTCAGATCATCATGGGAGCCAATGGCAAGGTTGCGCTGGCAAAAGGATATGACATTCTGAAAAAGATGTATTGCTACGGCTATTCTACGCATAATATCAGCTATGACCTTCAACACGCTGACCAAGTAATCATATTCGGATATTCGATGACCCCCATCGACGAGATATACTTCAAAGAATTTTTAATGAAACAAGTTTCATGCAAAGAAGAAGAGAGAAAAACAATAACCTTCATAACAAAAAACGACGAAGCCAGGCATAAGCTTTTAAGGAACATACAATCTCTCATCGACAACAATGCAGAAGAATTGTTCCAACGCAACAATGTCAGAATATTTATGACTGAATCATTGGACGAGAAAAGGTTTAAAGAATTTCTGAAAAATATATAAAAATTGTACAATAGGGTCTGGGAATGGGCGCCATTTATGGCAGATCGATTGTAGCATTCCCGCCCACCCAAAAAAATATAATTATATAAAGCAAGGTCATATTTGTGCGATATGACCTTTTTTAATCATATGATGAAATCCTCATCGACGTTGCCGACACAACGTCTTGTGCGTTTGCGTTCGGCTAAAAGGTGTTTGACGTTATCAGAGACCTCACTCCAACCAGGCTCACCTGTGCCATTGATGATGTAATCGGCATCAACACCCATCTTATTGAAGAAATAAATATAGTTAACTAACAAAACAGCGCTTCGCACCTCCTCCTTCTCAAACTTCAAAAGATGTTGGTTTGAGACATCCAGTTCCTTAGCAAGGGCATACCTCGACATGCCAACCTTCAGACGGATGCCAACCAACCTTTTGACGAGAGATGAAAAATTGTTATCCATAAAAACAAAAATAAGGGCACCCTTGACGAATGCCCTAGTTTTATCCCTAAAAACAAATGCGTAATCGCATCTAATATCAATGCAAATATAAGACTAAATTTTGATTTTCCTTTTATTTGATAGAGAATCGTTCGGATAATTTTTGACCGTATCAATCAT
Organism: uncultured Bacteroidales bacterium; assembly: GCA_937907165.1. Taxonomy (GTDB): domain Bacteria; phylum Bacteroidota; class Bacteroidia; order Bacteroidales; family Paludibacteraceae; genus UBA1181. Next base: position 23,163 of record CALCUH010000214.1, read on the forward strand.
GCTTTTGAGATCGTTTTTGCGCATCAAACCAGATAACTTCATAGCAAGTTCGATATTACGTTTTTCAAGCTCGGCGATTCTCTTCTCTAGATTACGTTTGTTTTCGCTCTCTATCGCTCGAATAATATCGACGATCAATTTATATTTGAAAGTTCCGTAACCATTTCGTGTAAGAACCGCCGAACGTATGTTGTCGTATAGTTTGCTATATTCAATGACGTCCAATTGGCGAGACAATTCGCCCGACAATCGAACGAACGTGTTCTCTTTCTCATAGACATCACCGACATAATATTCATAACGGTTATCACGCTTGATCGCATGAATCACATAACCTCTTTCAAGCAACAACTCCACCCTACCCTTAATGTCTTGTTCGTTTGATGCGTTAAGCACCCTATTGACCGCATCGGCGGTCATCTTACGTTTCACTTTCAGCAGATCGTCAGCAGTCAGATATTTGAAGATACTCAGGTAAGCCGAAACATCGAACGTGATAGAGTCCAAATCGCCTTCAGCGATTACCTTCAAAAGATCACGTTCCTGTTTAGAGAACAACCTAGCCTTTGACGTTAAACCGCCCAAGATTAAATCGTGGCCTATAGAAAGCCTACGATTTCTTACCGAGAATAGCTTATCACCATCGACACCGATACCCATGCCGTATAGGTAATCGGTACGAAGTTTTGCGTCGATACGTTTAGAGTATTCAACAGCGGTTTTAGATTGCGTATTGAAGTATGCGGTCTCTTTTGCAATGATGTCAGCCAGTTCACTGAATTTGATGCGGATGAACTTATCCATCACAAGACTATTGTAACCGTTGTCCCCTACCCTATCAGACAGTTCCTTCAATAAGCCGTCACGCAGATCCAACAGATTGTTGACCATCTCGCTTTCATAATAGAAGTCTTTCTTGCGGTGTTCGTTATAGATGTGTTTGATGTTCCGCATAATAAGGGCTTCGTCCTTTGCGCTAATGCTCAGTTTATCTTCAACGATGAGATTCTGAAGGACAGCAGCAGAGAATTTTATTTCGCTGCCTTTGACGTTCACTTTCCTTATGTTGTCGTTGAACGACACGCCGTACAACCTACCCTCTTCGTTTCTGAAGAATTGTGCTTGCATAGCGTGCTTGCTCAGTTCAGCGTTAAGCATCGATTCTGATATACCGCTCGGATACTGACGGAGAATGTTAGTGACGACATATTTGATCGCTTTTCTCGCATCTTTAATGAGTTTGTCGTCCTTCATAGTCACAGTCTCATTTTTGAAGCGTTCATCTAAACCTTTCTTCGCATAATTTTTGCCGAATGTGGACCCGCTAATACCTCGACTGATTTGTGCGCCCTTATTATTTATAACGCAATATTCGACCCCAATATATTCCTCACCTTTGTTGTTCTTACCCTTGACCTCGTAACACGCAACGTTGAACATGTTTAAAACCCTATTATATGCATTCATTCCATCTATGTTGTGCATATCCTTCACATATCTGAGAACGGTTGCGATACGGTCCTTCAAATCTTTTTCTCCATATGCGACACTATCTGGTTTGAAAGTGATCTTGTCGATATAAGCGTTCGCGAGTTTTACATCCTTCTGATATCTTTCTTTCTTGGACAATTTATCCTGCTCTGCTTGATAAAGACCATACTCTTTCTCAAGAGCTTTTCTGATATTGTTTGACCTTATTTTTTCATAACGGTCATTCAACTTACGACCTGATAAATCTACCTTCACCGTAACAATATGAAGATGGACATTATCCACATCCTCGTGCTTGATGACAATGAAAGGTTGATTGCCATAACCCATTCCTTCCATATATCTGCAGGCAATAAGCTTCAATTTATCATCTGGAATATCATTCTCCTTCAACGATAAAATAACATGCATTACAGGTTTTTCAGTACGAAGATTTGCATCCAAATATGGTCGAAAAGACTCTGAGAAATCGCTTTTTTTCATATTAGAAAAATCATCCGACCTTATGCTTTTCGTGATGCAATTCGGTGCAGAAAGTACGGTCGCTTTGCCATTTTCAACCTTGTTAATGTTGTAGGCAATGACCCCGTTTATATCCTTACCTGTTATTATTTTTGCTATCATTATTGAAAGTTTTATCAGATATTAAGGATGCGATTTCAACGATTTTCTCCTCTAAAATTTTCATTTCAGAAAGATAAGTAAGTGTTTTTTTGAGCTCATAACCGAGAATAGTTTCACTGACGTCACCCTTCATAGAGTTAATTTTCGCAGCGATTTGGTTAACATTTGACGCTACCAAATGTATGTCTTTAACGTTAGTTTTGATAATATTGAAAAGTTCAATATCAGCAGCAGAAATCTTGGCTGGAGTCTTTTTGTTCATATAAGAATCCATCAAAAACTTCCGGATCGTAGGTTGCGAACTGTCCTTAAAGATTTTTTTGAACTCGGACAGTTCCGCTTCAGTTAGACGGAAAACGACATTATGGATTCGTTTTTCATCGCCGTTCTTGGCAGGGCGACCGCCCTTATTAAAAGACTTAACTTCTGACATACAATAAAAAATTATCCGACTTTGGAGGATAATTGCTCAATCCTCGTATGAAACATTAGTGAAATATGAGGCAAGATAGGTTTTTCGTGTGGAGGGAACCAGAGTGCGAACGGAGGTTTTTGTAATACGAAAAACACATCTTGCTTTTCTTTCAGAAACAAATATAGAAAATTAAAAACATATAAACAAAACAACTCGTCTCTTTAACCAATTAATGACCATCATCCAAACAGTAAGCTTCAAAAATTTGTAAATTATAGAATATACAAACAAGCATAAAATACACTCCAACTATTGCCATTACTCGTTATGAAATTCCAGCATTTATCGGAACTTTAGCGATGTTGAGCAACATTTCTATTATATAGCAGAAATGTTTGATGGCATTGTTCTAACTTAATAGCAGTGCGGCAGAAATGTTTAACAACATTTCTATTAATTTACAATTATGTTATTTTGTTTGATGGCAGAAATGTTTTATATATCTGCTAATATAAATGTTTGTTAGCAGATTTATTAATATATTTGGTGGCAGAAATGCAAACATTTATAATATTATGAATGTTAACATTTATAAAATTATAGTAATATGTTTGTTTTTATATTAATTTATTGTTATGTTTGCCAACAAATATAAATGTGAACAATAATGTTGGCATTTATACATAATAGCATATATGCTAACATAAATGTGGACACTTATAGAAACAACTATGTTGGTATTTATGTTAACACACAAAGACCTAAAAACAATATCATAAATATGAATACGAAAACCATTTCGATTTTATCTCAAAAGGGTGGGTGCGGGAAATCCAGTTTGACATGCATCCTAGCCAGTTATTTGGCATACACAAAAAAGAAAAAAGTGCTCGTGCTTGATGCCGACTATCCGCAACACACATTTTCAAAATGGCGTAGCGACGATCTGGAACTAATGGACATGATGGAAACCGTCAAAGCTCAGTTCGGAGCGCAAGGTATACCAGCGTATGAAATCATCGGATGCGACATCAACCAAGGCGGTCAAGTCATGTATGTTCTTGACGTGCTAGAAAAGGCGAGAGGTCTATTCGATTATGTACTGATAGACTTACCAGGAACATTCAACAATAACAACCTCGGAAACATACTCGCGAACATCGATATAATGTTAGTACCGTTCACCGACGCGAAGGAAACCTTCAGAAGTTCTTTCGAGAGCCTCATAATTCTTTTCAACATGAAACAGTCTATGGGACTTGACCAAAAGATATATGCATTCTGGAACCAATATTACAGCCAAATGAATAAGGAGTTCTTCGAAGCGCTCGAGGCTGAATTGAAAAAAACGCCTCTGACGGGCATTCTACAGAACAAAGTGGGCAATTCAAGAAAGATATTCAACCGCGAATGCCGTAACACCATGTTCCCTCCACGCAAAGCGTTTCTTGATCAAAAAGGAACAGGAATCAACATCGGAGGGTTTTTAAGTGAAATATACAAAATCGTGAAATAATGGTTAACAACAAGAAAAAAGACATAGAAAAGGCGAATGCAATGACAGGAATGGGGACATTCTCTGATATGCTAGGTCAAATCAGTTCTCAGTCTGCGATAAGGCAAAAAGAAGAAGAAAAAAAAGAGGTCGAAGAAGCAGCGCCTGTGAGCACGGCACCTGTAAACGAGCCAAAAAGCGAGGAGAAGAAGGGGAAAAAGAAAAGATACACCCTCGAAGATGTGCTTACCATCAAGCCAAATTACAAAAACGCTAATATCTCGGTGATGATACCAGTAGAAGTAAGAAACTTCTTGAACTTGCTGAAGGAATTATCGCCAAACAATTCAAGCATGTCACAGATTCTAAGTAACATCGTAGACGACTTCAAGACGGCTCACAAAGAAGAGATCACCGAACTTCTAAAAAAGTCGAATGAAGAAAAGATGAACTTGTTTTAAAAATAGATCAAAAAAAATTACTGTATGTTTGGGTTGGATTCTATCAGTTGGCGCTCTTTTTTAATATTTGCGCTGGTGCTTTGCGTCGTCCTAGATGCGGTGGTTGTTTTAGTCATAAAATTAAGGCGACCTAAGACAAACCATTCTGACGCTATACGCATGAAGAAAAGCATGACATATAGCGATGACGAAGATATCACCGTCAAAAGCGCCTATAGCGACTTCAACGAGCAGGAAATGGTCAGAGTCGATATAGTAGAAGAGACCGTTAAGAACACACCCGAAGAACAGACAGCGTCAGTTGACCAAACTGAAACAAACGAGACCGAGGCAAATGGCGAGGCGATGCAATACGACCAGAACACCTATGAGGGTATGTTCGGAGAAGAGACCTTGCCAACCAACTTCATACCCCAAAAACAAAAAGAAGCCATCGTATCAAACAACAACATGTTGACATACGACGAAATGATGAAGGTGCTTGAAGAAAAGCCAGAAACATTCGAGGTGAAAAAAGATCCGACGGCAACGATAAATAACATCTTCACAAAATACGCTCCGGAAGAAGGGGAAAAAGGGGAAGAAAAATTAGATGAGTCGACAGAGGAGCGAAGTGAAGATGAAAATGACGACGAAAACGAGTCGGAAGGCGAAAGCGTAAAGCAAGCCGATGACAACTATGACGATGATCCTTCAAAAGGTTTCATGATAAATGCAAATCAAAGGTGTGACGATAACACATTCGGAACAAATCCGTACATATGAATTTTTAACTAATATATTTTTATTATGAAGAAAAAATTGTTTTTACTTATGGCGTTAGCAACTAACGCATTCTACTGTTTCGCGGATGACAAGAAAGCTTCAGCCGCTTTAGATGCAGCGAATACTCAAATCACAGACATGTTGAATAGCGCATTGACGTTGTTCGCTAGCCTTTGCGGTATCTTCGCATTGGCTGGTGGTGCTGTAGTAGCATACAAGATGTTCAACGGCGACCAGGATAGCGCTAAGAAAATCGGCTCATGGGTAGGTGGTTTGATCGTTGCATGCGTGGTTATGATGGTGGTTAAATCTTTCTTCTTCGGAAAGTAATGTTCTATCAAATCAACAAAGGAGTAGGAAAGTCCTTTGTTTTCAAAGGCCTTTCCACTCGTTATGTTTTCATCGCAATCATCGGAATAGTTTGCTGCATACTGCTATACTTCGTTTTGGGATTGTTCCTTGATACCATACCTTGTTTGACAATCATCGGAGTATTGCTATTGATTATAATCGGAGGAGACTATTACCTGAACGCACACTTCGGAGAATACGGCATGAAACATGCCAAAGCCCAACGAAAGACAAAAGAATGGATACAGTGCGACAAAAGGGTAAAAAACTTAATTGAGCATTAAGATGAATTTCGACATAAAAGGAAATAAGATTGAGAAGATATTCCCACTATGGAAATACGATAACGGATATCTGATATCAAAGGCGGCTGACATAACAGCATGTTTCGAACTGTCATTGCCTGAGATATTCACCATGGAAGGACTGGAATATGAAAACCTGCACAAGGCATTCGTGACAGCCATGCGTGATCTGCCAGATTATTGCATCATACATAAGCAAGACGTCTTCTACAAAGATAACTACGAAGCCGAACAAGCATCGAGCACCTCCTTTTTGTCGAAAGCATACCAGGCACATTTCGCCAATCGTGCGAAACTTAAACATCGTTCATTCTTATTCGTCTCTCTATGTAGCAAAGAAAGCATGACATCGACATCAGTTCTTTCAAGCCTCTGCAAGAATAACCTGATACCTCGGGACCAACTTGACGACAAAAGACTAAACGAATTCAACGATGCCGTCACCAGATTTCTGCAGATTCTGAAGGAGAGGGGAGTGGTAGCAGAGAAGTTAAGCGAAGACGAATTGCTTGGCACCAATGAGAGATTCGGCATAATAGAGCAATATATGAACCTCGACTTCTCAGGCAAAAGCACGGTCTTGAACGATATACATGTCGAAGACGGAACCTTGATGATTGGAGACAAATATGTCAGCTGCTATTCAATAGCCAACCTTGATTCAGTTCCAGCAGAAGTGTCAACGCACAGTTTCAACAGAAAGCTGTCAAACCTGCCGACTTTCATGATGAGCCAAAGTTATCCGGAGAACCTGTGCCTACTATTGGATTTTGAGCATATCTATAATCAATACTTCTTCCTTGGAAACAACAAAGAAACACTGAAGAAAATACAAAACAAAGGTAAACTGCAACAGAGCTTCTCCCTCGGATCGAGAGAAAACAGCATCAACCTCGAACGCAACGAGGAATATCTCGACGAAGCGTATGAAGCGCAAAGAAGAACGGTGAACTGCGCATTCAACATACTTTGTTGGGACACCAACTGGGAACACTTACTTAAAAAGAACAGCCAGATAGACACAGCATTGTCTAATTTGAACTGCTGCGACAAGACAAAAACTGAAAAGATAGTACCACAAGTATACTGGGGAGGCATACCAGGAGCGGCATCGCAATATCCGTTCGAACTATCGTTTCTCACATTCCTTGAACAAGGATGCTGTTTCTTATGTCTAGACACTAATTACAAAGACATGGTTGAACCATCTGATTTCGGTATGTATCTCACAGACAGGATATCAGGTGTACCTGTACGCATCGACTTGGACGATTATCCGAAAAAAAAAGGGTGGATAGACAACCGTAATAAAGTGATCATCGGACCATCAGGTTCAGGTAAATCATTCTACACGAACAACATGGTAAGACAATACTATGAGCAAGGATGCCATGTGGTATTGGTCGATGTCGGCGATTCTTATCAGGGTCTGTGTAAAATGATCAATGAGGAAACTAACGGCAAGGACGGGATCTACTACACATATACCGAAGAGAAACCGCTAAGTTTCAACCCATTCTATGATGCGAATTACGCATACACCGAAGAGAAGAAGGAACAGCTGCTGACGCTGATAAAAACCTTGTGGAAGGGTGACGAAGAATTGACCAACTCCGAATCAATGCATATCAAAGTCTGCATATATGATTATATCAAGACAATATGCGAAAACAGAAGCATAAAACCATGCTTCAATTCCTTTTACACATATCTGATAGAGAGATTCAAACCAACATTGTTGAAATCGGAAGTACGAATAGAAAATTTCGACATCGATGACATGATCCAAGTATTGAGACCTTTTGCCAAAGGAGGCATGTTCGAACACCTGTTAAACGCGACAGAAGAGCTCAACCTTCTTGAAAAGAGATTCATCGTCTTCGAGTTGGACAACATCAAAGACAACAAAACACTGTTTCCGATCGTGACGCTAATCATCATGTCGACATTCATGGATAAGATTAGACGCCTCGATTCCGACCAACGCAAACTGATGCTGATAGAAGAGGCATGGCAGGCAATCGCAAAAGAAGGTATGGCAACTTTCATTGGATACTTGTACAGAACTGCAAGAAAACATTTCGGTGAGATAGCCATCGTGACACAAGAACCAGACGACCTCGTCGGCAACCAATATATCAAAGACATCATGGTAACCCAAAGCCATTGTAAAATATTGCTTGACCTAAGAGACTTCAAAGAGAAAGTGGGTATAATTCAGGAAATCCTTTCTCTCTCGAAAAAAGAACAAGACATACTCTTCTCTGTGAATAACAACCTTGACTTCAACAAACGTTCAAAATACAAGGAAGTGTTTATATCGCTGAGAAACTACTGCGCTGTTTATGGTGTTGAAGTGAGTCCGGAAGAATATTGTACCTACACGACCGATAAGGAAGAGAAAGGTAGAATACTCAAACTAATGGCGCAAAACGGCAACTCGATAAGAAAGGCTATTCCGGAATACATAAAAACATATATGAAATGAAGAAACTATTAATCATTGCGGCTTTTGCGATATCATCTGTGAATCTTTATTCTCAGACGGTCGTAACGGACCCGAACAGTATCGCACAACGTCTATTGCTGGCAACACAACAAATGGACGAAATGGTCGAACAAAAGTATAAGTTCATCGAACAGATAGAACTATTAAAAAAGCAATATAACGAGTCAAAGGAACTGAGACGCAGAGTCGAAAAAGTATCGAATGCGATAAAGAAAGGACATGAGATAGTCGGCATCATGACAGAAGCGGAAGCGATGATGCAACTTGACAACGATATCAGACACAGTCTGCTTGACAAAGCGAATGATTTGAGCGACGAAACAATTATGACCAACATCGATTTCCTGGTAAAATATGCTGGTGAAATAAGCAATATCGTCTCTGAGGCAAAGAAAGCAATCACAGACAATGAGGATATTCTCGAGACAGAAGACAGCAACAGTTCAAATAGCAACAGTTCAAATAGTCAAAAAATGACTGATGCGGAACGAATAGAAAGATTGAGACAAATAAAAACCGACATGCATGAATTGCATGACAAGATAGCTGAAGTATACTATCGTCTTAATAGAATACAAGTGAGCCATTCACGTAATAAGTTCATCCATTCACTATACTAATTATGAGATACGATTTTTCACAATACATAAGCTGGGACTTCTGCGACGAGATGGTGAATAACATATTGTCGTCTATGAATGGACTCAAGAACGTATGTTTTTTAATGTGCGGATTATTCGCACTATTGTACTTTGCCAATATTTTAATGAAGACATGGGCGAAGGGTGAAGCGTTCGATTTTCATAGTCTATTCCGACCATTCATCATAGGAATCGTAATCTTAAACTTCAACATAGTTTATGAAGGCATTGACGCAATCGCCAAACCAATCACCACATATGTCGAGTCGATCAGCGAAGTACAAGAAACTATTACGAAAAAAGAGAAACAATACGAAGAAGCGGAAAAAAAATACAACCAAAAAGTTGATGAAATAGTAACGAAACAAGATTTGGGATTCTTCGACAAAGCGGAACAATTCGTTGATAATTTCAGTTTTTATGCGCTGGATGTTCTAATGGATGGAATCGAGATAATCTTATGTATAATTTATAGCGCCTTGAAAATAACACTGAGGGCGTTCAACATCACATTCAGAGTCATACTGATTGTCTTCGGTCCGATTGCTTTCAGTCTCTCGATCATACCATACTTCAAAGACAACTGGAAGAGTTGGATTGCAAAATATATTAACATTAGCCTCTATTTGCCTGTTGCCGCGACAATAGATGTGATTTTATATGAATTCAGAAAAATATTGTTGGACCTTGAAATCTCAAAATTCAATGAAGCGGTAAAAGAAATCGAAAATTCGAATAGCATTTTTGGAGTGGATGCGCCTTTTCAAGCGTCACTCATCACCTGTCTATTCATGATCATATTTATCGCACTTTACCTAATCATTCCTTCAATAGTCAATCTCATCATCGACAAGGGAGATAATAGCGCAATGAATACAGGATTGGCAGCTTCTACAATCGGTGTAGGGAAAGTCGGACATGCGATTATCAATAAAGGCACTTCTTTAGCTGGTGTCGCAGGCAATGCTGGTGGCGAAGTAGGTGGATATATCAAAGACACCATAAAAAAATGGACGGACAAACAAGAATCGAAAAAACAGAAAAACGAGAATAATAACAACGGAAGTGGAATCATAAACTAATAGATTATGTTGAAGAGTTTAAAAAACATAGAAGGAGCATTCGCACTCTCAAGATTTTATTTGATAGCGATAACGATTGTAGCAGTTGTTGTCTCTTGCTACTCGGTTTATTGGGCTTTTTCATTCGCTGAGCAGCAACGTGAGAAAATATATGTGCTCGATAACGGTAAGTCATTGATGTTAGCTCTATCGCAAGACATGCAAATGAATAGGGAAGCAGAAGCGAAATATCACATCAAATTATTTCACGAAAAGTTTTTCACCCTTATTCCAGATGCTGAAGCGAACGAATCAAATATTCAGGACGCACTATACTTGGCAGACAATACAGCTCTCGACTTCTACAAGACACGAAAAGAGAACGGCTATTATACGAAATTGGTCGGGGCGGGCATCATCAACGAAATCAAGATTGATAGTATAAAAATCGATATGGACAATTACCCTTACCAAGCTACGACATATGCGACAACGTCAACCATGAGAACGTCAAGCGTATCTTTCTATCAGTTAACAACAAACTGTCAATTGATAAACTGTCCGCGTTCTGATCATAATCCACATGGATTCATGATTGAAAAATGGGAAGTGAAGGGAATGTCAGAAATAGTAACCAGACAAAGATAACAGACATGGAAAAGATAAATAACCTCATAGAAAAGTTCACAAACTATATGAACAATATTCCTGTAGAAAAAAGGAAAAACATTGTCATCATAGTATGTGCCATAATTGGTCTACTCTTCGTTTTAAAATGCGTACTCTCTATCGCCCTGACAGAAAAGCCAGAACAAACGATAAGTGAAAAGATAACAGAAGTAGCGACAGGTATAAAAGAAGAATATAACGAATCAAGTCAGAAAAAGAACGATATGAAATCACAAAAGGATTCATTCATTCAGATGCTAGAAGAAATAGACAGCCAAAAACAATCTGATTCAATAAAATAAAAGGTTATGCAAAAAGGGGGAGAAAAAAATAATATCAGCAAGACGATGATTGTTCACGTCTGTGCCGTATTCGTATTCTTATGCCTATGCGGATTATTCTTCATATTGGGAGGAGGTGAAAACGCAAATATTGTAGAAGAGCAGAAGAATAATATAGACACGATTCCTGATATCATGGTTGAGGACGATGCGACAAATAAACTTGAAGCATATAGAAAAGCAGAAGCTTTAATCGAGAAAGAGAGAAAAGAGAGAGAACTGCAAAGCGAACACAACTCTTTCGATTTCTTCAGCAAACAACTTGAAAGTCCAGAAACTGACCTGCAAACGCAAACAGAAGAGTTGAACGAAGAAATCAGTAAAAGCAATGAAAATATTGAAGACCTTAGAGAGCTGGCACAAGCGACTCCCCAAAAACCAAGACCGCAATCGACAGGATCTTCTAATTCAAAGCCGAGAACAAAAAAGGAAGAGGTGTCTTATGAAGACGCTATGAACGCGGAAAAGCAAAAAAAGCATCAAGAGATAGAGGGCATCTTCAAATCAACGACTGATGAAAAACCAGAACAGAAAAATCCTTTCAAACCTATTAACCAAAATAATAGTAACAGAAATAAGGGAACCGACATAAAAGCTGTCATTCATGGAGAACAAAAGAATATCACCTCCTCATCTCTTGTCAGAATAAGGACCCAACAAGAAATGGTCGTTAACGGCACCACCATACCCAAAAATACAATCATAACAGGTAAAGCGAATATCAACAAAAATAGGGTAGAAATCGTCATAGACAATATCGTATACAATGACAATACTTATCCTTTTAAAGGAGAAATATATGACATAAACGGCAGCCGAGGATTATATATACCCGACAATGGCATAAACGACGGAATGCAAGATGCGACCGACAACACACTGAGTCAAACAGACGTGTCGATAAAAGGATCAGGAATTGGTGTTGGTGGTCTTGTAAATACGAGCGTTAACTCTGTCAGCAACGCCATCAAACAAGTAGTAAGAAACAAGAACAAAGAAGTTAAGGTCACTTTGAGCGCAAACTATCGCATACTCATAAAAATGAACGAATAAAATGAAAAGAATTCTGACAATCATATTAGCAATGTTCTCTATCTCATTAATGTTTGGTGAGAACATTCAAGGCACCGAGATAAACCCACTTGATATCTCAGACATCAAATGGGTCTACCTGAAATTCAATGCCGACGTGAACTACGCCGATAGGGGAACAGATGACATCAAAATAGAAGTGTCGAACGCCAAAAACGTTATAAGAATAAAAAGTGATGTGGTCGACTTTGATTCGACAACAATAACAGTGATAACCAACGACGGTATAGTACACACATTCGCACTATCTTATAAGCAAGATCCAAAGGCGATAGCCATAAAAATAAAGGGAGGGAAAATAACAGAAGATGATTATATAGAAACATATCACATTGAGTTGTCCGATGACCGCACGTCACATGTCATATTACCAGAAAAGATTGTCGATATATCAGTTGGTAGCAACTATATTGCGGCAGAACAAACAGAGGAAATCAGTAACATTGTAAAATGTAAATCAATCAATGCTGGCTTCGATATATATAAAGAAACCTCGTTAACCATCGTGACAGAGAAAGAAATATACCCATTCATCGCCACTTATAACAAAAAGCCACAACAGGTGAATATGACCATCGGATCGTCATCGCATGCAGTCTTCAATCGTATACCGACAAACGAATCAGATATGAAATCGCTCGGAGAACAAGTCTTATCACAAGGTTCCGTCATCAATAATATCGGAGTCATAGAAGACAAGATGACCTTTTCTTTACGGTCTATATTCATCGACAATGATATCATGATGTTCAACATTGGCTTGCAAAATGCGTCAAGGATAGACTATGACATTGATTTCATCAAATGTTATATCGTAAACAAAAAAACGGCTAAACATGAGACATACCAAATAGACGAGAAAGTGCCGATATTCACATACTCGAATTCAGAAAATGAAATGGTTAAGGCGAAAGGAACCTATAACACCGTCTTATTCTACAACAGATTCACAATACCTGATAAACATATACTCTATTTCGAAGTTTTCGAGAAAAACGGCGGTCGACACTTAAAATTCACCATACCGCACAAAGAATTGCTGAAAGCAAAATATCTAAAATAACATATTAAAATTATGAAAGTCATCTTAGCTGAAAAACCTAGCGTTGCAAAAGAAATTGCGAAAATTGTAGGCGCAAATCAAAACAAAACGACCCATCTTGAAGGAAACGGATATCAAGTAACATGGGCGTTCGGACATCTCATTTCATTGGCAGACGCAAACACATATCTGCCAAGCAGAACAACAACCGACAAGAGCGGTAATGTGGTAGCCGACCTATCATGGCACATCGAAGATTTGCCAATCATACCCGACAATTTCATCTATGAAATCACAGAAGACAGCAGTGCGAAGAAACAATTCTACGCCATAAAGAAACTCTTCTATGATGCCGACGAAATCATATGCGCAACAGATGCGGGTAGGGAAGGGGAGGCTATATTCAGATATATATATAACGCCACCAGTTGCCAGAAACCATTCCAAAGGTTGTGGATATCGTCACTGACGGAAACCGCGATACGCAACGGTTTGAGCCAACTACATTCAGGCACCGAATTCGACAATCTATATTATAGCGCCAAAGCGCGCAATGAAGCTGATTGGTTAGTCGGAATTAACGCATCAAGGGCTCTATGTCTGACAGCACAACAACGATTAAGCATCGGACGGGTCCAAACTCCGACGTTGGCAATCATATGTAAAAGATTCATAGAAAATAAAAACTTCATCCCCGAACCATTTTATGCTCTTGACATAACACTATATCAACAGTCACCATTCAAGGTGATATATCCTAAGAACTTCAAGACAAAGGGAGAGGCTGAAGAGATTTTAAACAAAGTGAAAGAGACAGTTTTCCTTTCAGATAAGGAACAAAAGGTAGTGACTGAAAAACCGCCATTACCATTTTCACTGACCGCCCTACAAGAAGAAGCAAACAAAAGATTTCAGTTCTCAGCACAAAAAACATTGGACCTCATACAAGGCATGTATGAAAAAAAATATCTGACTTATCCAAGGACAGATTCTCGTTATCTGGCAACAGATATGATATCAGGTATCGAACAAAACATATCACTACTAAAAGATTTGACTATATCGGATCAATTCACTAAGGCAGTTGGATTTTTATCAGCAAAAGGCATAGAAAAATTCTGCTTCGACAATAACAAATTGACCGACCATCACGCAATAATCCCAACATTCGAAAACATTGAGAACATCGAGAAATTAAGTGTTGACGAGAAAAAATTGTTTCAACTTATCGCTACACAACTTGTCATGGCACTATTGCCTGTCTGTAAGAAAAACAAATTGACATATAAGTTTGTATTTGATCCAAACGACGAACAATTGACGGCAACAGGTAGCTCAATCATAGAAGCTGGATGGAGAATGTTATATTCAAAATGTGAGGATGAAGAAAACAAAGACGAAGAGAACCAATTATTGCCGGATCTAAAAAAGGATGCCAACTATGATGTGTTTCAAAAGGGAGTAAAAGAAAAAATGACTCAACGTCCACCATTATTGACCGAGGCATCATTATTAAAATTGATGGAGACGGCAGGAAAGCTTACGACAGATGAAATTGCGAGACAAGCGATGAAAGACTGCGGTATCGGAACACCTGCCACGAGGGCGAACATCATTGAAACACTCATCAAAAGAGATATGGTGGTGCGTGAAAAGAACAAACTGATGCCGACAAACATAGGTCTCCAAGTCTATAACATCACAAAGACAATGCTTATATCTGAGCCACAGTTAACAGGCGAATGGGAGCACAAACTAAACAAAATGGCAGACGGGGATTATTCGTTTGATCAATTTCAGAATGAAATTATAGACGAAACAAAATATCTCACCCAAGCAATTATCGAATTAGGCGATAATGTAAAAAAACAACCATCACAAATAATAGCAAGCAAACATAACTGCCCTATATGCGGAGCCACACTAAAAGAAAACAACAAAGCGATAGGATGTTCCAATTTTGGGCAAAATGAAACCAATTGTAAGTTTGTTATATGGAAAGAAATCTGCGGAAAAAAACTTACAGATACCCAAATTACCGAACTGATAACACAACTCAAAACCTCAAAACCAGTAACGGGTCTAACAAGTAAAACAGGAAACAAATTTGACGCTATTCTAGCGTATAACAAAGAGACCAAAAGGTTAGACTTCGTTTTTGAGAATAAGATCATCGGCAAGTGTCCTAAATGCGAATGCGAAGTAAAAGAAAACAACAAGGCATATTCATGCGCTAATAAAGATTGTGATTTCGTCATATGGAAAGACTATGTTGGTCACAAATTCAAAGACCATGAAGTCTCTGATCTACTTCAAAAAAAGACTTTGCATAACATTAACTTTAGAAGCAGAGAAGGAAAAAACTTCAGTGCGGATTTGAGACTTGACGAAAACCTAAAATTAAAAATGGACTTTAAGAATTAAGAGATATGGCAAAAGAGAACGAAGAGGCTATGCGCCGAATAATGAACCTTTTCAAAATCACAGCAACAATTTTGTTGTGTCTGAATGTCTTCTGGTTCAATTATGATATAACCAAAATATTAAGTAACCGTTATGTGGATGGGGTGTTAATCATGTTCAACAAAGCTCTGCATATTTTTGCCTCTCCGTATGTAACCATTTTGGCTGCACTATTGTTTTTTTCACTCGCGTCATGGGGTGACAAAGGACGTAAAAGCGAAACAATCAAGTTCATGAACAAATGGGAGTTCAAGCCATCAAAAAAACTAGGGGTTAAGATTATCATCATCGGTTGTGTGATAACATTACTTTCTCCATTTGTGCTCTACGCAATCGAAACACCTGTTATAAGAATGGTATTTTATATTCTTACCCTTATGTGCGGTTGTTTAATTTATGTGTTCGGGTTCAGCGTCTATACAAGGACCATCACTGAGAATATGGACTATGATGATTTCTTCAATAACTACCAAGAATCGGCATTCCCACAAAACGAAAAACTGATAGAAACCGAAGACAGTGTCAACATACCAACCAAGTATAAATTTTTGGGGGAAACAAGAGATGGATGGATAAATGTGATTAATCCATTCAGAGGCACCATGGTTCTGGGAACGCCAGGATCTGGAAAATCATTCGCCGTCATAAATCCGTTTATTAGGCAACAATTGAAAAAAGGTTATACGATGTATTGCTATGACTTCAAATTTCCGACATTGTCAGAAATAGTCTACAATAATCTACGTTGGAATAAAGAAACATACATCTCCAAATATGGGAAGATGCCAAGATTTTGCGTCATCAATTTCGACGATCCAAGACATAGCCATAGGGCTAACCCTATTAAGGCTTCTTCTCTTAATGATGTAACCGACGCAAACGAAATCGCCAAGATCATCATGTATAATCTTAACCGCACATGGATCAACAAGCAGGGAGACTTCTTCGTCGAGTCAGCCATCAACTTTTTAACCGCAGCAATCTGGTATCTTAAAATAACACAAAACGGGAAATACTGCACATTCCCACACGTCATCGAATTCGTTAATCAACCAATGGAGAACACGATACCGCTGATGGCATCATGCGAGGACTTGACAAACTATATGGCACCATTCTTCAACGCATGGGCCGAAAAAGCGGTAGAACAAATACAAGGACAAGTGGCGTCAGTACAAATACCATTGTCACGTCTGACCTCTAAGTTACTATATTGGACTATGTCAGGAGACGATTTCAACATGGACATCAACAATCCGGATGATCCAAAAGTATTATGCGTCGGCAACAACCCTCTCAAGGTCGACATTTACGGCACCGCTCTAAGTTTGTACAATGGTCGTATCGTCCGATTGATCAACCAACAAAACAAGATGAAATGTTCACTTATCATAGACGAGTTACCTACAATCTTCATGATGGGCATCGACCAATTAATCGCTACAGCGAGGAGCAATAAAGTGGCAGTATTACTCGGCTTCCAAGATTTTTCACAATTGGTTGCCGACTACAAAAAAGAATCTGCGGATAAAATAATCAAAACCATTGGTAACGTATTTTCTGGTCAAGTAAACGACGAGACAGCAAAAAGTCTTAGCGCACGTTTCGGAAAAAATAAACAGCATAAGAAATCAATATCAATCAATGAGAATGGTGTGAACACAAGCATTTCGGAACAAAATGATGTTATGATACCTGAAAGCAAAATAGCACAGTTATCGCAAGGATGGTTCGTCGGATCTGCAGCAGACGATTTCGGTAAAGAAAATGATAAGAAGGCGTTCCATTGCCAGATACAAGTCGATATGGACGAGATAAAAGCAGAAAACGAACATATGAAACCTATGCCAACAATATATAGTTTCGACGATGACAAGGTAAAGAAAGAATTGATAAACCTATGTGCTCAATTATCTGCGTCAGATAAAGTCTTCGATAAAATATCAAAAATCGATAATGTAAACGATATGATTAAAGAAATGACGGATGGCGCAACACGAATAGGAGGTAAACATAGTCAAGTGATCAATAAGCAGATTAATGAAATAAGAGATAAACGCATGGACGAGATTCTATTGCAAAATCAACGTCATATAGCATCAGATGTTGTTATGCTCATAGAAGATGAACTTAATCGCATAGAAGAGCAAGCGGAGACTAATCCACGTTTAAGAAAAATAGCAGAAAGAAGAAGAGATGCAATGAACTAACATTAAACCCTCTCTAAATCAGCAAACAAGGGAGATGTAGAGGGAAAATGGGGAGAAATTATCAGAACAGACGGAGTGTTGTGATAGGGTCACGGATTAGAGGAATGGGGAGAAAATATTCAATGGTGGAGTAAGCGATAAAATAGAATATAAAACGTTGAGAATCAACATAAAGCGAGAGCCCCCAAAGGACTATTCAGATAAAGAATGGGGAGAAATTATTCGGATGGGAAGTAGGCGAAGAACATTGAATGTAAAACGTTGAGAATCAGCATATGAAAAGAGTCCTAAAGGGGGTGGTTCAGATAAAAAATGGGGAGAGATTATAATCATAATTGTGGTTTAGTAAGAATGTCCATAGGGGTTGTAGTCAGTTTTTTCTTTTTACCCCTTTATTATAAATTTTTAAAACAGCGATTTTACATAAAATTTTAAAAGATATTTTAATAAGTATTTTATATATATATTTTATATAATATTTCTCCTCGCCAAAAAGTTGCTTTTACATGATTGATTATTAGCTATTTGTGATGTGAAAAATAAGTAAAAATGGGGAGAGATTATAATGTAAATGGGGAGAAAATATTTATATAATGGGGAGAGATTATAATGTAAATGGGGAGAGATTATAAAAAAAATGGGGAGAAACAATAAAAAAAGTGGGGAGAAATAATAATGTATCATTTTAATTGTTATTTTTGTGGCATGAAAGTGAAGAAAAGCATATTGTTGTCAATGTGGGGTGATTTGCTTAAAAGCATCATTACCAATGAGTCAGAAGGGAAAGATTCGCAAGCTGTAAAATTCTTTACAACTTCTTATCTGCCTTATGATTTCGATGAAACTAATCTCGAACTGACAATATTTGCTACTCAAGAAACTGTCGATCGATTCGAATCCAATTTCAACAACAAAGATAGTGAATATTATCAATTCTATCAATATCTTATTGATTGGATACGTGATATCGAAAATAATCACGACAACAAACGTATGCGGCTTGCCTATGTCGTTATTGGCGACAAAATGCGTGAAGTGGAACTTTCGGCTTATAAAAGCATAAAGATGTTTATGCCACAACTCATAAATCATGTTGAGAGCAAGATTTTGGGAGAAGAGTTTTATGAGGAGGTAAAGCGTAAGAAGGCGGTCATGTTTGACAGTTTGATCGCAAGAAAATCAGCGGCGCTTTATAAGCAAAGCAATAAATTGACAAGGGCGAAGGTGGGACTGACACTAACCCAAAAAAAGACGTTAACTTACCTGATTTGGAAGTATCAAAACACAGATTTGTTCCAGAAAAACCTATTTGGTGATGTGAGTATATCAGTCGATGTCAAAGAACTCCAAGAATGTGGATGTGGAACCAATGTTAAGCAGATAATTAAAAGTTTAAAGGGTCTCGGTAAGGAGACATGGATGGAATACACGGATGAGAACAATAAAATTGTAGCGGCAACATTATTCACGAAGTTCGAGGCTGAAGATGGCTCTAAAGAAGTGAATGTGACATTCAGCCAGGTGATGACTACGCTTATCAATAAGATTGCGACTTACAAAGAATATACTGTCATAGACCGTGATACATTAACTGCAGTGAAGAGTTATGCGTCAGCAAGGATGTATGAATTGTGTAGTCAATTCCGTTATAGCCAAAAATATGTTTTTCAAATGAAGGACGAGGAGTTGAGACGCATTCTCAATTGCGAGGAAAAATACAAGGATCCTAAAGACTTCAAAAAGTGGGTACTCCAGGTCGCTCAGAAAGAGCTGAAGAAACTCTATGAACAGGGACAATCGGATTTATACTTTGAATTTTCTGAAAAAGAGAAACAAACGAACCATGATTGTCAATCAAAATATAAGAGAAAGAATGTGGTATCATGGATTTTCATTGTGAGAAAAGATCTGTCAGATATGGGCTATGTTGAAAATGACGATAACGAAGAACGTAGAAAATATATCGAAAGCACGTTAGAGCAGATTATTGCTTGTTATGTGGCAGATGAAGTGGAATTGAGTACTTTGAGAAGACAGATAATGAAGATGAGCGATAAGAATAAGTTCGAAATTGCCAGAGAGTTGCAGGCGAGCATCAAGAAGATGACGGAGCAAGGTGAAACATATATCAGAGAAATAATAAATAAATATCGGTTTCAAAGTTTGTAATTTAAGTTGGTTATGAAGAAAAAGTTAGTTATTTATCTCGCCCTTTTGGGCATGAGTCTATCTTGTTTTGGAGAGGAGATAAACAGTTTCGAACTGGGGCATCTCTCTCATGTGAAGGGATGCCAGTCTATTGGTCTTCGTGCGGGACACGGAACCAAGAACCTGTATGATTTCGGTATGACCTACACATATTGTTTTAACAACAAGATGTCGCTATTGGTCGAGATAGACCATGAAAGATGGAAGGACACCTACGAGTTCGAGATGTCGAGGTTGGAGTTCACGAACGTGATTCTCGTATCGCCAGGCATTGAACACAACCTATTGAACCCATGCAAATGGTTTTATTGGCATTGGGGCATCGGACCCGCATTCGGGTACGACAAGTGGTACAGTGTGACATACGATTTGGACAAGAGCTGCTTCGTCTACGGAGCGCAAGTCGGTACAGGCGTGGAGTTCATCCCGACGACAAGGTGGTCGATTGTGCTGAAGGCGCAACAATACGCACTTTTCAGTTCGGCGGAGAATTATTTGAAGCCTAATTTTTCATTAGCAGTAAGGTTCAACTTCCATAAATAACGAAAGATCATGATGAAAAGAACAATCATAAATATGATGATGGTGCTGGGTAGCGCCATTGCAATGGTCTCTTGCGATACAAGAGAGAACGTTTTCGAGGATGTCGAGAAACGCATGATAATCATTGGAGAAAGTGAAGACGGCAGGATAGACACGCTTTCGGCATCGCCCGACAATGTGAAAGTTAATATTGATTTACACATAAAAGAACGCGTTGAAACTATTGGTCATTCATTTTTAATGGAATTCGAAATGATTGAATATAAGTTATATGCCGTCTTAGATGGTCAAAAAAAATCAATCGATTTAGAAAGGGTTTACGATAATTTAAAACAAAGTTACTTTATAACTTACGACCCTGAATTTTCTGCAGGAGTAGAAGGAAACACACCAGCTAAATTGTGGTTAGGTGATGAATATGACGATTTTAAAATTGGATTTTCGGACCTTTCTTGGAGAGTAAATTCAAATAATTTTGAAGAAAATTGTGTATCAAGCAATTGGTTCAATAACGATGGTTCAGCAAGGGAATTATATAAAACCACCATTGCGATTGCATATCGTATGGATGGAGAATCGCATTATGACCCTATAAGAAAAGTATATGTCAACTTGACTGTATGGTCTGACAATTCGCCAGTACCAGTTTTAGAGGTGAAGCCAATCTCAGGACAACCCATGGCAAGGACTTTAAGCATGAAAGAGAGTTATGATATAGACGGAGAGGTGCAGAAATATGAATATTGCATAGACGGCAACGTAATGCAGTATACTCATAACGATTTGCACTTTGACCTTGTAACAGGTGTGTGGCAAAGTGGGAAGGCAGCATACGGAGGCACCTATATCACGGCAACCGAGTTGAGTGAAGTGAATCATGTGTTCCAGAGCAAGGGTACACACAACATCTATTACAGATGTATGGACGACCTTGGCGCATGGAGCAAATGGGAATTGTCAACAATAGAAATCGAATAAAAGCATACGACTATGAAAGCATATAAAATAATTATCGCATTAATCATCGCATTTTTCGGAATAACTATTTCTGTCTACGCAGATTGCAGGGGAAGCGAGGATGACCCATGCATCGACTATATAAAGGCAGATAGGGAAGAAGGCAGAATTACATGTCCCGTTCTTAACGAAAATGAAGATATCGCAGATCCAGTGAGAACACTTTTGCTGGATCAAAACAAAAAGGAATATGTTGACGGTGTGAATTTAAATGAAAAGATACTCTTGAAGAGAGAAGAGATGAAAGTATTCGTAAAGGGGAAAATGTACAAAACAGCTTTTTTTGGAATTAAAAGAGACAAAAAAAGATATTCTATAAATTACACAGCCACTGATATATTATATTATTATTGGAATAATAGCACGACAAAAAACCAGTTTAAAACACATGACGGCAAGGATTTTTCTAATGAAAGGAAAGAAAAAAAAATTTATACATTATCAGCAACAGAAGACTCATTGGTTGTAGGTGACTTAAAAAAAGAAGGCTATAACGAAAATAGAAGCGTCAACTATCTGCATATCTATTATGTTGTGAAGTTTGAGGAAAAGCCTGCAGGGGAAGGCGAAAATCGGAAATATTATCTAAGAACCCAAGAAGTCACCATATCCTTCTATAAGTGCGAGGGTGGTAAAATTGCCATCGACATGTTGAACAATCCGAGAATCGGAGAATTCGGGCAAGATGTATTTGGCGTATATGGCACAGATGGGGAATTGCCGATTAACATAAAGAGCGAGAGTGTACCAACGCTTTGGGAAAACATAGCGCAAAAGACGCTGTGGCAGGTGAGAAACGTTAATAGCGACAACGACTACAGGGAAGTTGGGAATTATTCAAGGAAAGCGGAAGACGAGAAATATGGTATGAGTTACCAATACCGGACCAGCCAATTAAATACGGGAAAAGTTAAAATCGGCGATGAGTATGACATCAGACGATTGAACTATAAGAGCGACATCGTAAATTGTCCAAGTAACACAGTGCGTGTGAAGATTATGCCGAAGGTATTTTTACCCTCTTTCGAAAATGAGATTGACACATTGTTATGTGGCAAGGCAGAAAAAACTAATGACCCCAACGAATGCTTTATAGTGTATGGGAAAAAGGTTGAAATCGAGGAACCTTATGATACGACCACCTATGGTGTGCAGTATCAGTGGGAATATAAGATTGGTAACCAATCATGGAGAGAGTTGCCATATGCGGCTTCGAAAACAAAAGAGCCATCAGAGGGAGAACTGTTGAATTATTCGAATCAAGATGATTATGGGTATGAGAATCTTTATTTGAAGCGTGAGCAGTTTAAAAAGGGTGTGAATTATAAATTCAGACAAAAAGTCATTCTGAACAAATTCAACGGCATAGTGGTTTACGCGAACGAATCTGACGAAAATTCAGTTGTCAAGGTCCGTATGTTCGATAATTTATTCAAAGAGGATTTCTATTTGACGCCGATGCAACCGATATGTCAAGGAACTGTTAGTAATGCGAACGTGGAAGTGCAATTCCTCAACACGAAACCTTCGAATAACTATAATTATTTCAGATCGGGAACCACTGAGGGCTTCAAAATCTCTTATGACTTGCAGAACACAGAAAACGCTGGTCAAATAATCGGGACCCATGTGAACGAGCAAGTGGAACTGACGGCAGAGGGTAATATTCCTGTAATAGTAACCATATCTGACGCCTGCGCCGATACCATAAAATTATTCGACACCGTGAGGATGAAACCGACTCCAGTATTCAATGCACAACACATCGTTGGGATGAACTGTTCAACGGTCATGCAAAACGGGCAGACGGTCATCATGGTTGCAAAAGGGCAAACCAACGCCCAAATTAAAATGAGCAATCTGGATAGCGCATTCACGAAAAGCACCTATTATGTAGCCGTCGGATCAACAACCGAAACGGGCAATATTGAATACGGCAAGAAACAAATGATAGATAAAAACAACGGATTCATGATACCAGCTGGTCAAGGAACTTATGTGAGATTCACCAAAGAGACCAATGGTTGCGAAAGCGAGCCGGTTGTCTGCGCATTAAGGTTCTGCGACGCATGGAACAACAGTATCGGCATCGGTACTGGCAAATCGGACAAAATCAGAATCTGCTGGGAAGAGGGGAACCCCGAAATTCTAAATAAGACACTTTCGGGCGCATACGGCAAAACAACCTATAGTTATGAATGGAAATATAGCATAGACGGTAAGAGCTGGACAATCATCGAAGGACAAAATGACGAAACACTAACTGCGAATGTCATTCAGCCGAAAAATAATGTCTATTATATCTTGAGAGAGGTGACCTCAACAATGGGCACAACCCAGACTTTAAGCGCAAGTAATAAAGTCGAGGTAAGATATTATAATAAACCTCAAGCCAAGATAACCGCCAACGGTAAAACCCAAAGCATTTTCATCTGTTATGGTGATACGGTGACGTTAGATATTCAAGATACGATGTACGTAGCGGACGAAGGAGCGCAGATGGAGTATGGCTTGTGCTACCGCGATGAGAACAACAAATATATCATGCTTGACAATTGGAGCAGAACACCTCAGTTCACTAGGCATAATTTGAATAAAGACACAACCCTTTACGGAGCGATAAGAATGTGCGGTGACACGATCTATACCGAGGGCATCAAGATATCCGTCGGTCCTCAATTAGATGATTTCCCTGTCACATACGGCATCTGTAAAATCAAAGGAGACAGTGTCAAAGTAAGTTTGCCGACAATGACAGGTAACACCTACAACTTCATCTACAACGGCAAAGTGTATGGCGACAAGATCAGTAGCATATATGTCAAGTTGCCTCAGACAGGCGATGCGTCATATAAAGTCATGGTAACCAACGGTAATTGCGCCACCACAGTGAACAAAACCTTAGCCGCCACAGATATGTTGGACAGCCCTGTCAAATATCCGCTTGTCATTGAAAGTGGTGAAATCGACAATGGAAAAGTTTGTGCGGGAAAAGAGATGACAATCAAGAGTAATGCCAACGATGGAAGAGAAGAAGTGAAAAAAGTATACACATGGTATGAGGATAAGACACAGCTCAAAGAAGAAAGCACTTCCGCATCTTTGAGGTATACTCCATCAAAAACTGGTGTGAATGCCAATGTCATCCGCCGGACCCAATATTATGTCGAAGAGAACGGATCAAGCGCATTGTGTTACACATCATACGACACGATAACCGTCAAAACATTCGCAAAACCTCAAGCAGGAACTATTGCGACCGACGAGAAGAGCATCTGTTTCGGAGAGAAAACAACCATTCAGATTCCAACAGTAACCGAAGGAACGGGCAAGGGGTATAGTTATAAACTCTATAGACACGATCCGAAGGAAGGGACAACCCAATGGATCGCATCGGGACTTTCGACCGATACGAAGAAGACGGCAACCGATTCACTGCCGAATTCGGGCAGTTACTCATATCTGTTGGCGGTACAGGATAACGGATGCTCGAACAGCCTCTATCTTGACAGCATGACCGCAAAAGAGAGTCGCATCGCCACAGTCAGCGTGGACGAGAATTACAAATTCTCGCTGACTCAAAGCGTAATATTCATCGAAGAGAGCGACGTTGAAGAAGGGAAAGGCAAGGATTTGGTACTGAAGTCAAGCGAGATAGACAAGAGCCTTGAAGCGAAAGATCTGAAGAGTTGCGAACTTGTCTATAAGAAAAACGGATTTGGCTCTGACACGGTAACGTACCAAAAGGGAACAGGCTTCACCATAAAAATATATGCGGCGGATTTCGACACTGACGGAGCGTTGGCAATCGCAGTGACCAGAGGTTCCGCAAAGTGTACGTACACGGCAACCGCTAACTTGGTATACAGCAAAGGATTCAGCGCCCAGCCATTAGTGAAATGTGAGGAAAGCGAAAGCGAAAGCCTCGTAGAGGGATGTGGTGGTGACTCAGTGCATCTCGCCATAGACACGGACAACCTCCCTTCTTACAACGGTGATGGGATGGAAAAGGATAAAATCAAGTACCAATGGTTCAAGATGACGGGGGCGAGTACAGTGCAGCTTAACAGCGCCACTAAAAGTACGATTGCCGTGGCAATCGCCGACTCTGTATCTTATCGATGTCTTTTGACTTATGATGCTGAAGGGACAGGTAAAAATCTGAAAAAGGTTTATTCAACGATCTATAACGTCAAGCCTATCAAGATTGCGGAAATGAGCAATATCTATTTCGGTCAGAACGGCATCTTCACCAAACATGTATGCACAGGCACGAGCAAGGATATCACGCTCGACGCAGATGTGAAGGCAAATCAGGACACAAGGTTGACCTGGCAATATAGTAAAGACGGTAAAGACTGGAAGGATTCATTATCGGACAATGGTGACGTGGTTAAGGGGGCTACAACAGCCAATTGTCAAGTGAACACTAGCATGTTCGCGGGCATGAATGTCGTCTATTTCAGACTGAAAGTGAAAAATACGATTTGTGACAAGGAAGCTTACAGCGGCAACACGATCGTGCTGAGAATGGACGAGAACCCTACAATGGACAGGACAAAGGTGAGAATGGACGGAACAGGAGTCATCTATGACGGCATGACCTCCATCTCATTCTATAACTATAGGGACGGAGGTTATAAATATAGCTGGAGTTACGGTGCGGACGAGACCTTCACCCAAACGACCCTTTACACGATTGAAAAGGCAGACGGATTCGAAGCAGGCAAGGACACGGTCTATGTCTTCAAAGAGAGCGAAACAGGTTGTGTGAGCGATACAATCGCCTTGCCTTTCACTCTTTATAATAGATTGAGCGCCGCTTTAGTAACCTCATATAACACGGATGCCGTATGTCCAGACGCCAAGAACATAGATTTGGGTCTATTGTCAATTGAAGGCGGGACAAACAATCTTAGTGATTACCATATCGAATGGCAATATAAGACGGAAGGCATGTCCGATTTTGATGTGGTTATGGCAAATGGAATACAACCATTCAAATATGATTTGTTAAATCCCACGGAAATGGGCACCACAGCACGCGCCTCTATTGTATTAAAAGAAATAACGGAGACAGTCTCCATCCGTGCCATCATCAAGTGCGACAACTATCCGGGAAGCAACCTCATCATGTCACCTATCAAAATCAATGCGGTACCAAAACTGAGCAGGAGTTGGATCAACTCATCAGATGAGGTTCTTTGCTATGACGATTATTTCATCCATAATGACGGAGTGCCATGTAGCGGAGGAACGGGTGCCTATCAATATATCTGGCAGAAGAGCGTCGACCATGAGAAATGGGAGAACCTGAATGTGGAGTCTCTATATCTATACAACAACCGCAAGAATGACACCACTAAACTCAAAACGACCACCTATTTCAGACGAATCACACAAGACAAGAACTGTCCAACGATGAGGGATACGAGCGCAGAGAAAGCGGTCATCGTAATGCCAAAATTGACCATGCCGGAACAGGCGGTTAACTATTACGGCACGATAATCAGCGGAGATGAGGTTGTGCTGCAACCTAACTTCGACGAGTATGATTACGTATGGTCCAAAGATACGTCATCCCATGGAACGGACTTGGACACCACCAGCGGCGACTTGAACTACGGACGATATGTAACCGAACCATTGTATGAGGAGACCCGTTATCTGGTGAAACTGAGATACCAGAACACTCCGTATTGCGAAAGCGAATGGGACACACTGACCATAAAGGTGATAGACATCCAACAAACGCACCTGTACTTTGAGGAGCAACAGCGGAATGCGGACAAATATAACTTGGATGGTAAATATTGGATATGCAACGGCGGCACTGTCGGAAACATCAGAACCAACGGATCGAACGGAAGCACCAGACACCAATGGTTGTATGGCGTGAACGGAGCGAATCTGAAGAAGGTTTTCCATGAGGACGGATCGGCAGCCAACGAAGAATACTTGAATGTCGAGGAGTGCACGAACGTGGTGTTCGACTTGAAGAATAACAGCACCACCGCACCAGCGGACAGATATGTGGCATTCTGCCGTGTGGACACGTTTATCGTGGGTGGCAGAAATAAAGCGATAGCGAGCGACACCATCAAGGTATATATCGTTCCTACACTTGAATTGAGCGAGGACGTATGGAATATGAGCGATAGCCTTGCAGGATTATTGAGCACCGGGAAAAACATATATTGCAATGGCGATCCGGCAGAATCGGTCAATAGAAGCGTGAGCGAATATGTGGCTGATTTCTGGCTGTCCGATAAATTCACCGCAAGGATGTATGACCCTAAGCGTAGCACCGACAGCCTCAAACTATATTGGCAATATAAGTCAGTCGACGACAAAGACTGGACCATAGCCAAAACCACAGACGTGCAAACCTACTTCGCCGACAACAAATTTGATTTAGGTAATTATGTTGAGAATCCGAGTGGCACCTATATGGTGAGAAGCGCATTGGAGGACGGCTGCTCAAGCGTCTATTCGAACATGGTTAGAATGGGCTGGAGCGATGTGAAGGCTGACAGCACAGCGACGAAAGTCTATGTCGAATTGCCGAACGGCGATGTCATAAAGGACGGCTTCGAGTTGGGAGACAGCGTCACCGTGCTCTGCGGAAACAACGAATATCCATGCTATTGGTTTATGGACGGCAAATGCACCGACACGCTCGCGGCGAACAGCAGAACCTGCTCGTTCAAAATCGACGGATACATCCTCGACACGTTGGCTAACCGCCAAAGCGTATATCTCAAGAGATACGACGACATCAATGGCTGCATGAGCAGTAAAACCGAGGTGCCAATCGGCAGCATCGGCAAGAGTAACGGAGGAAAGATAGGTTCATCGCAGGTAATCTGCCATGGAGATAAGTTCGGTGGTCTGTTTAACGTGACAGAGGCGAGAAGTACCGTCCTCTATCCTGAGGACAAGGTGATGAAGGTCGAATACAGTTGGCAGTACACGACCAACAGCAATATGAGCGGTTGGATCAAGGTGAACAACGTCCATACGACGGACCTCTCAAGCGAAAAGGTCGACAGCATCATCTCCATATTGAACAAGCCGGAATATTGGTTCAGAAGGGTGGCGACCAACGAGAAGGGTCGTTCAACCTACAGCGACACGGTGAAACTCAGCTATTACAACGAGCTAGTGGCAGGTGAGGTGACCCTTGCCAGCGTGAAGACTTCTTATTGTGAAGGCGACGAATTGCCATATATCAGAACTACCCAACCGACCGAAGGTCATACATATAACGACGACTACGGACTTAGGTGGCAGATCAGTCTGAACGACGGAGAATATCAAGACCTGAAGATTTCGGCTCTCGACTCTTTCAACCTCAGATGGCTGACCCTCGACACCTTGGATAGAACAAAAAACAACGTCTTGTCCATCAGATGTCTCTATAGCGATTTGTGCCAGGAGAAAGCGAGCAACGATGTTCAAATCACGCTCTACCGCATCAACACCGCACCTGAGATTTATGAGGATAACGAATGTATGGCTGATACGGTGACGGTGAAGATAAAGCCAGAAAAGGTGGAAAAAAGTTACACATGGTTGGCTTATGACGGCGAAGGTGTGGTCAATTGGAGTTGGCAAGATATAGACTCTAAGAAACTCTACCGTTCTTCGGAGGCAGAGTTGATGATCGACGAATACGGATTGTATTCGGTAGATCTCGCGACAGGTTGCAAAAGCGAGGAAATACACTTCAACATCGACTCGATGCCAGAACTGGTTCAATCGGGCATCGTCGCCCCAAGCCTCGTCTGCTATGATACGCAAGTAAAGATCGTCGGTGGAGAAGTGAGCGGTGGAACAGGCGACAAGAGTTTCCAATGGCAGTATTCTTACGAAGGAACCGATTGGGTGAATGACCCGACCGGAATCTCAGCGGATTATATGAGCAGTGAGATGCGTCTGGGCAGATATTTCAGAAGAATCGTTTCGGATAAATGTAGCAGCGATACCAGCGATAGCGTTTGGATTGACGTCACCAAGAAATTGGAGATCAGCAGGTCCGATTTAGTGATAAAGGACCACAAATGTCCATTGAGGGACATCATGATATCCTTAAACGATGACATAGCCGCGACGATGACGGAAAACGATAGCTGGAGACTATATCACGGGGAAACATGCACAAGCTTGATCACTTCAAAGAGACTATCTGACTTCATGACAGGATTCGAAGAAGAACAAAGAGACCTGATCTTAGTGCACCACTATGAAGTGGATGACCTGGCGTGCGAAAGCGAAAGAATCTCTTTGACCATCTATAATTCACCGAAGGTGATAGAGAACAGTATCAGTTGCGATAACCAAAACCCATGCAACGGCACCTTCGTGAAGGTGAAGGATGAGAGCTTGTCCGTTAACACAGATGAGCAGAAAGCGATAGAGGATATGTTAACCATCAAATGGTTCATCAGCGCCGATGGCGAGCAATGGACAGAACAATTGCTCCAAAACTCAAAGGATTTGGAGGTGAAAGTTAAGGACACGATGTATATCAGAAGAGTCGTGAATAACGGTTGCGACAACGACACGAGCAACACCGTCCTCATCATTGGCACGAAAGTGAACGATTACGATTATCTGAACGCATTGTCGTTGAAGATTGTCTCAACAATGGCTGACAGCAGCGTGAAGATGGAGATCAACGGTTCGAAGACATTCGACGAATCTTACTATTTCTATGGTGACGGAGAGTTGCCGACGGTAAGCTCGAACGAAATCATATTGCCTTATAAGGCAAACGCATATAAGGATAGTCTTTTGCAACTGATAGCCATCAGCGATGTATGTGTGAGCCAATATGAGGTGACTCCACTGCGTGGCGGCAACATCTCATTCGACGGCGACACATTGCTTTGCGGTGGAGCGGACATCCCTGCCATCGTCGCGACCGACATCGAGGGAGGTCACGGCAATTACACATATCAATGGCAGTATAAGAACCAATATACAAGCGACTTCATCAACATCAACGACGCGACCGGGAAAGAATACACCCCTCAAGCGGTCAATGTGAGGACCACTTATCGAAGAGTGACAACAGACGGCGAGTATGTCTCTCTAAGCAACCCGATAGAAATAGATATCCGTCCATTGCCTATCGTCAAAGGCATATGCGTATCGCTTGCCGATAGCATATTGGATAGTATGTCTCTAAAGCATAGTCAAGCCGGTGTCGACAAACTGCCGATGTTACAGATGTCGTTAACAGACAGCATATTCAATGTCGAAACGGTTATCTGGCAAAAGAGTTATGACGGAGCCGAGTGGCAGAATGTCGAAGTGATGGAGAGCGACAGTAGTAACAACTACCAGATGTCGATAGAAGACACCACGAGCGTGGTTTATTATAGAGCCATCGGTCTGAGTTTGTGCGGAGCGGACACGAGCCGCAGTTTCAGAGTGAGCACGCTTTACGCTTCGTTCATCATGGATGAGGAACTGGTTCTGCTCGACACGATATGCAAGGGAGGTCGTTATGTGGAAATCGACTATAAGAACAACCGCCCAGAGGTATATGAGTATTCATATCGAGCTATCGATTATGAGGGAACTGGCATATGTGGTATCAGTGGATTCATTTTATACGACGATACGACAAGAATCAGTGAAGGGGCGAGATTCTATGAACCAGAACATTCGTTCGACGTTGAAATAACACGTTATGTCAAGACGACAGGCGCAAGCAGTACGAAAATGGTTCACTTCGTAGTTGAAGAGTTAAGCGCAGACTTCTCCTTTACCGTTGATGGCGTCGAGACCCACCAGAGCGGAGGCGAGAAGGCGAGCGTGAGAATCAACCAAGGTAGCCATATCGTTTTCACACCTAACACGCAAAGAAGCGACGTGACCTATAAATGGCGACTTATCGAACCTCTTAACTCCGATTATTTCGAAGGATACGGAGGATCGGAAGGACGTGAAGGTCTTGTCAGCTATAATATGTCGCCGGAATGTTACTATTATAATCCGATAAACTATAATGTGAAATTGGAAGTGACGGACGGACGCTGCAGCGCTACTGTTGTCGACCAATCCATGTATATCGACATGGCGACATTCCGCGCCTTGAACCTGACGACCATGTTTGTCGACAGCGAGAGTAAGGAAAACCAGAAATTCCGATTTACTAATTTGACTGTTTATCCAACCCCTTGTTCAGATTGGTTGCACATTTCACCAGCTGGTAAGAATGTGACATTATTTGATGTTGACGGGTCAAAACTCTATGAGGAGTTTGGACCTGTGGACATCATCGATATGCGAAACTATGTTTCTGGAGTATATTTCTTGAGTGTGAATGGAATTATTTTCAAAGTCTTGAAGCAGTAGAGAACGCTTCTCTTTTTAGGTTTTGCCTGATGTTTCATCACGCAAATTCTGAAAAGAGAATTCCAATGAAAAGATGGCGCGTCAAAAGTGAAAACTTTGACCCGCCATCTTTTCATTATGTGCGGCGGTCAAACATGAAAAACCATGTAGGGTTTCATAGTCGCAAAAAAAAGGACGACCGAAGTCGCCCTTTTGATTTAGTCATAAAGCCTATTTTGATTTTTTTGTAGGCTTTTTCGGTTTTGCAACAGTTTGTGTTTCTTCTTGATCGGGTGTCGGGTAGAAGTTAGTCGCAATGAACATAACCCTATTATGTTTGACACCTTGTTCATCAACCCATTCTTCTGGTTTGAAAAAGCCTTCAACCGTTAATAGAGTGCCCTTGGTAAGAGTTTCGAAGGATTGTGCTTTTTCGTTTTTACGCCATGCTTCAACATTAAAGAATGCCGAGATGCGATTAGAGGTTTCACCTGCTGACTCTGTGCGAGAGATGATGAGAGAAAATCTTGCAACACTTGCGGTTGAGAAAGAGTGGATGTCTGCATCTTTTGCGATAAAACCTGACACTGCGAAATTGTTTTCAATCTTTTTCATATTAAAAAAATTTAAGAAGTTAAACATTAATTTTTACGATACAATTAAGAGAGTGACGGAGAAGGGTGACAAAGAGAATTGACAAAATACTCTTTTTAGAGACTTCGACCCTAAAAAGGAAGATTTTGGCATAGAGCCTATTTGTTCAAGATTTATCGACCCTAAAACGGCATACTATCTTTGTATTCGAAAAAATATGTGGCTTCGACCTAATTTTTGAAAAAGGGAAGAAAACAGCGGTAATAAGGTTTGTAAAAGATCCAGCATATCGTGTGGGTTTCAGCAAGTGGATTTTCGATTGATGTGACTATGCTGAGTCGAAAGTGAATCCCGCATTGAGGCTTTATGTGACTAAAGATGGCGTATGAAAAAGCGTTGAGAAACACCAAAGGCGCTCAAAGGTTGAAATGCTCAAAACAGAAGTGTTGAATCTGAACCTTATGTCATAATAGAGTCATGTTTGCGTCCTATTTTCCAATCAAGAAGATTATAATAAACGAGACAGAAAAATGCCGAAAAGCAAGATTATATGACTAAAAAGGGTGGCATCGGCGTCTTTGCGATTATGATGTTTGGTCGCCGCACATAAACAAGTGTAAATAATTGTAAATGAACGTAATAAACATATATTTTATTTGCTAAAATCAGTTTTTTTTTGTAAATTTATAGCATAAAAACATGATAGATATATGAGTTTGACGGTAAAAGAAATATTGACCCTGAGTTGCCTTAATGGGGTAGGGGCGAAAACGATATTTAAAGTCGCATCGCAAGCGGGGGAGAACCTTATCGGCAAGGTAAAGGAGTGCGGTTTAAAAGTGTCTGAAAATGGCTTAAAAGTGCCTTGTGACATGAATCATCTGGATGATGCGCAAAAGAAGGCAGAGATGATTATGAAGAATTGTGCTTCTTACGGTATAGGCATAATCTCTTATTATGACGATCAATATCCAGACAAGTTGAGAATGACCATTGACCAAGACGGTAAGCAATGCCCACCAGCCTTGATATACTATAAAGGGGATGTTTCATTATTGAAGAAAAAGGCTCTTACTGTAATTGGAACACGAAACCCGAATGATGATGGTAAAAAGGCAGCGAGATACCTGTCTAAATCGTTTAGTGAGGCAGGATTAGTTATAGTTTCCGGGTTAGCAATTGGGTGTGACAGTGAAGGACATAAGGGTGCGATTGATGCACACGCATCGACAATCGCTGTTATGGCTGGTGGACTTGACTCTATCTATCCGAAAGAGAACGAAGGATTGGCGCAAGAGATAATAGATAATGGTGGATTGCTGATATCAGAATATGCGCCATTAAATAAGGTGAATAAATTCACACTGGTTGATCGTGATCGTTTACAGGCGGCGTTGGCAGACGCAACACTTGTTATTCAAGCTGGTGTCAAAAGCGGAACCATGCACGCCGCAAAGACGACATTAAAAGCAAAAAAACCTTTGTTTGTAACATACTATAATAATGAAGCGACGAGGAATAATGAGGTATGTTCAGGTAATGAATATCTCATGACAATGGGTGCCAAATATCTCAAGGGTAATGATGATTTAAAAAAAATAGCTGATAACATTTTGAACCATGAGTAAGATAATAGACTATATCAAAGATATCTTCAAAAGGGAGGAAAGCAAAGAGAGAACAGCCCGCAATTACGAGATGATTGAGAACGATTCAAGTTTCGTGGTGAAAGAAGGATATTTGGATTACGAGAGGACCGATGAAGAAGAACTGAAAAGAAAAGTGACTTATTGGGAGACATTGCCAGATAGCCAAATAAAGTTGGCCTATCTGGTAGATTATCGATCAATGGGAACTAGATTCGCAACTCAAAAGGAATGGGAAGCCAGGCATATGGTTTGGAATTATAAATATAGCAATTCAAAGGTAACACCGCAAAAGCATGAGGAGATATTGAACTTTGTTGTGCCTAAGTTTGAGAAACTATTGACTGAGACGTTTGGTGACGATTTGTCAAAACTGACCCTTCTTTGCATACCTGCCTCTACACCAGAGGCAGACCAGAAACGAAATGAGAGCTTTTCTCAAATGTTGTGTGAGAGGACCCATATGACCAACGCATATGGACATATTAAAATCGTTAAGGAGAAGACACCTGCAAAAAATGGAGGTCAACGTATGAATGCGGATATGGTCAAAGAATTGTATGAATATGATGTAGAATTCTTCAAAGGGAAAAATATAGTATTGTGTGATGATGTCGTCTCGACCGGGTCATCACTGATGCAATTTAAAAGCAAGCTGGAGAGTTATGGCGCAAATATTGTTTGTGCCATTGCTGTTGGACGGACCATAAAAGAATTCAAGAGTAAAAACATGGCAGAGATTAAGCATGAGGTTCCACATTTAAGTCTATAAGAGCCAATGTGCAAGGGAGTGTTGTCTGGACCGAAAGACGGTCGCTAAATGGTGGTAGATGTTATACAGTGAAAGTATTCAAAAAGTTGGGTTTTTGAAGTCGGATTCATAAAAAATGATTAATATTCAATTAACTAATAAAATAATATTCTAATAAATTATGGAAAAAGAGGATGAGGTCATGTATGACAGGTATTATTGCAATTGTATCGAAAACGGTGACGTGTGGAACATGCATTTCACCCCGTTTACTTTCGATGAGTGGGTGGAGGTCGGAAGACCTCTTGAAGGCGGTGTGCAAACATCGTACGGCAAACTTTGTCAGTTTGTCAAAAAAATGGTGACGGAGGAAAGGAAGAGAGGGGCGGTCTATAAGCTCACGTACGAATAGATAGGAGACAGGCATCAAAGCATTTGCTTTGATGCTTGTCCTTTTCTTTTTGATGTGTTTGTATATCCGTTTTGGATTTACAAAACGATTGGAAATATAAAATATGCCTGGCAATGTTTTTTGAAGTGCGGTATTCACCTCTCGAACTTCTCCGTGTTCTCATAGCATGAACTGCAATAGGGGCGAATCCACGCTTGGGTGTACTTTGTGGCGGTCTTGCCGCACATGCAGCAAGTCTTATAGGTGTCTTCGGCCCATTCATCCATGATCTTGATGATCGTGTCATCGAGAAAACTTGCGCTGAAAGCTCCGTGACCGAATTTCTCTTTGAGGTTCGTGAGTTTGAAACCGTCGATTTCGGACTCCTTCAGGTGGTTGTCTAACCTGCGAAGCATGGTGATGGTGCTTATCAGCCATCCTTGTGGTATCTCCGCCAGGTAATAATCCGGTGCGAAGGGGTACTTCTTCGAGAGTTCCCCTGCTATTTCTTCGCTTATGTATTCTATCATGTCAATCTGTTTAAATTAGAGTTTCCTCATTCGGTTTTAATTCTTTGACAACGGTTGGCACCTGAATGGCGTTGATGAACGCTTCTATCGTGCCAAGCACGTCATCCTCGATTCTTTTCTTCTCTTTATATTGTGCTTTCGCCTTGGCTTTCCACTTGGTGAAATCGTCCAACACCTGGTCGTTCGATATTATCATTCCAACATGTGCTTGGCTTTTTCACTTTTTTCATCATTGTTTTATAAATAGACATATAATAGGGTCAATGAGTCTATATGTGCATATATTTTTTTCTTGGTATTGCTTGACGTACCTTAGTGTCATTAGCTTCTGTCCTGTTCTCTTCTTCTTTCTTATTGATAGCCTCTTGGTTTTTAAGTTCTTCACTCATTTTCATATCGAACTTGGCAACCTCATTGATGATCATGCGGTTTGCTTTATTGACATCTTCGAGAATGGTCATCAAAAAATCGGGAGATTGTTTGATCTTGCCAAGCCACCCCTTCAGATAAGCTGCGTTTTCTTCTCTGATAGATGTTGTGATGCCGATTGATTGACACACCATGGCTGAGGTTAATTCAGCGACAAGTTCTTCTTGTGCGTAGTCATCGTCGCCAAACGTTTTGCCGTGTTTGCGGTTCAGTCTTGCCTCAGTGCCTGTACTATGTGTCATTTCATGTAATAGAGTTGCGTAGAAGGCTTCTCCTGAATCGAATTGACCTTTTAATGGTACAACAATCTCATCGGTTGATGGTCGGTAAAAGGCGTTGTTAGATTCCTGAACATTGACTTTACAGAGCCAACCATTCTGATTTAACATATCATCGAGGGCAGGGTGGGAGTATAGACCGTTAGCGTCCTTTACTTCTTGCACTTTGAATTTGTCTTCGAATTGTTTATATAATTCTGGATTGACTTCCTGTAGGTTGGTTTGGTCGATGTTGAAGACATTATGGTAAACCAAGAATGGTCTGAAGATATAGTTGTCCTTTTCTGAAGTTGTAAGTTTCTGATATTCTTGCAAGGTTATCTTTTCTCTCGTCTCTTTATGTCTGATAGTGAAGTCCCAATATATGACAGGGAAACACTTTTGACCTTTCAGAATGCTGACGTTCTGCTTTTGGGCTTGGTTGAAAGTCATGAAAACAGGAGTCTTAAATTGCTTCATTTCGGTAAGTAGATAGAGCATGAAGGAATTCATGCCGTTATACATTCTACCTGTGATGCTTTGCGGATAGCCGACACCTTTAGTATTGAACCATGGTTGGGTCCAGTCTTGAGTTAGCATCTCAATCTTTT
Organism: uncultured Bacteroidales bacterium; assembly: GCA_937907165.1. Taxonomy (GTDB): domain Bacteria; phylum Bacteroidota; class Bacteroidia; order Bacteroidales; family Paludibacteraceae; genus UBA1181. The sequence goes on from CALCUH010000214.1 coordinate 60,422, forward strand.
GGATCATTAATTTGGCGAATTCTTCGGCGAACTTCTCCTCCGCTTTGCTTTTGCTGGCGTTAATCATGTCAGTTGATGATTTAAAGGTTATCGATGTAGTCTAAGAATTTTGAAGCTGACTCTTGGTTCATATCAAGCTTGTTGTCGAAGAGGTAATCTTTGAACTGTTCGAAAAGATCTTCCTGCCTTTTGATGAATTCGACCAAGTTTATTTTTTTCTCCTGGCACAATTGAACAAGTTCCGCATATACCGAACTATATTCTTCATAAGATTTAAAATCGGCTAGTTTCATAATGTTAGTTTTTTAGAAGGGTTAGTAGAAATATATTTATCTTGATGCCACTCTTTATGCTGGGCAAATTCTTCGTGTGTGATGAATCTTCTAATGTCGCGATTAATCTCTTTAATGCGCATTAAATCGTCATTCCAATCGTTCATTACCGCTTTCTCTAATTTCGTGTGAGGCAAAATGCCGCTATTGAGTATGGCGGTGCATAAATCCCTTTCTGGGGTCATGTCATTTTGTGGGTATGATATAGAGAGATAGCAATCGTCTCCATTTGTGATGGAACGGCATAAAATGTTGTCGTTTTTGATGGAGTCGAGAAACTTGTTTCGGAAGCCTTCGAAACCATTGTACGAACCTTTATGTATGGTAAAGCCTTTGTTGGTTAGGTTACTGCTATTTGCTTCAATAATCAGACCCTTTTTGCTTAGTTGGGATTTGATGAACGAGATATCATATGATGTACCAGCGCAGTCGTTGTCGGCACCAAGCATGTATTCAAAGTTCTTAATGTCGACCTTGTTGATGTTGTTGCGTATGATTGTGTTGATTGTATCGATTTGTGCTTTGCATAGTGTACCACCATGAGCGAAATATAGTGTATTGTCATCAGGCATCATTTGATGATGGGCGATGGCATCAAGTGGGGACTCAGTTATCAAAACTCTTTTGATTCGTTTGGGCAGATTTGAGCGCCATACGCCGGCGCTACGTTCCGATCCTGCGACGAATAATTTCACACCTTTGTTTCGATGTTCCAAGCCGATCATCTTGTCTTCGCTATCATATATCGGTAAGGCGATGTCATATTTGTCCATGAAGTTGCCGATGCGACCTTCAAATAATGGGTCGTTCAAGACTTTATCGCTGAAACCCCTACTTGTAAGGAATTGCGTGTTTCGAAGAGGGTAGATAAGGGGACGGAAATCTTGAACCGGTTCAGCCCTATGTTTTTGAAACTCGGCGATTTCATTTAGTCTTTTCTCTCGTGTCTCATAAGGAATTTTCAAATAGTCATGTAAAGTTGACATGACGCATTTACCAATTTCTGAAGAGACTGAATATGATGTGTTATTAGGTATGATGCCCATCTCTAACCTGTTCTTGACGAATGAATATAGAGAACCTTTGTCGGCATCATTATGGACACTGAAGTAACGTTGCCTATATGTGTCGTTGGGGTTGAAAACACATATCTTATCGCCATTAGCCTCATTCTTCAAGATAGGGACGCGAGTACCGCCAGACTTTTGTATCTCATAGCCGTAATGTTGAGCTAACTCGATAATGGAAACGTTTCTCATTATATCGTCTAATGTCATCATAGGCTAAACCCTTTTTTTTGTTTCTTTTTGACTTCTTCGTCCTCTTTCTTGCCGATGATGGTATCGGAATCTTGCGGCTTGATTTTAAATGAACGATCCATCGTTAGTTTGCCATTGCATTCTATGGTTTCAGTTTTATCAAGCGTAATGCTGAAAGCGAAGCCAGTTTTTACATCATCGGTCATAACATGGAAGTTGTTACCGTCTCTTATGACGTTGAGTTTGATTTTGTCATTCTCGTCAGGTGTTAGTTTCGATAACAGTTCTGTATTGATGGTTATATCGATTCTACCGTTTTTTGATGATAATTCACCTATGTGATTATTATTGTAAGCTATGGAGTTATCCATAGAAAGGTACCTGTCGTTATAACTTATATATGAGCCTAGTTCATGATCAGTCTCTTGAATTATATCCAATAGACGAATATGATCGGCTGAACATGCTTTGATTGACTCAGACAAAGAGCAGCTTTTGCTCTTTTCGAATCGACCATATACGATAATGTTGTCTCCACCGAACCGCACACAGTTATAAACCATCTCTTTAGCCAGTTTGTCGACATTATTATTATTGATGACATTGTCGGCGCAGAAGAAATTCCCGACAATCTGTAATTGGTTATTGGCGATGATATAACCAATCTTGTCTCTGTCACCTAACCTTTGAGAAGAAATGAATTTTGCGATATCAAGAGATGATTGCAGCTTGGTTAAGGTGTCGGGAACGTAATCTTTTGAGAACGTCAGTTTCGAGAACTCATAGACGTTATATTTTCTTGGGGTTTTTAAATCCGCTGATATGGTGTTGTCGGCATCATAAATATTGTGGTGGAATGTTGCGTATTTGCCTGATTTGGTATTAATGATGATACCTTCACCAGTTTCGATGCCTAATTTGTCACAACCTTTTTTGAGCGATTCCCAGATGTTGTAATCTTGTGATGATGGTACAAGAACTCCACTTGGGTGGTTGTGGATGAAATAGATTTTATCCGCATTAAGTTTATATGCGGCATGTAGCATAAATGATGGATTTGCGAGACTCGCTCTATTTGAACCGGAAGAGATGTGCTGCACAACCGAGTTCTCTCCGGATTTGAAGGTATAGACGGCATAGACGTTTTCCATACTTGCGGTCTCTAAAGACTTGAAGATGGAAGCGACGTCTTTTGAACTTTCGAGCTTAGATTCGCCTGTGAATGTGATGAAAGGGTTCATTTGATATTGGCGTTCCAATAATGCGAACTCTCCATTTTCATGGACGTATGAATTATTGTCGAAATCGACAGCCTCTAACAGTTTCGATTCGTTATTTACATAATCCCTGATTCCTGAAGATATTGTCTGTACATCTTGTCGAACTGCGTTTTCAGGGGTTCTGGCATCTTGAATGAATTGTTGAGATTGAAGTGATAAAATGTCACAAGCATATGAAAGGTCTTGCTCGATAGAGGCAAGCTTATCTTCTGCATGTCTTCTTTTGTAATCGTATTGAGATTCTTGTCCGATACATTTGAGTTGTTCGTGCACATAAGCTAAAATATTAGTGAAAAATTCTTTATTGATACTATAGTTAAACGTGTCATTGGCTGTCTCGATGTCAAGTGTTTTGCCATCAATCATATTACCTTGATTGTTAATGCCAATGTATTCTATTTTATCACCGAAAAGGTTCGCCAAGAGAAGAGGACGGTCCTGTAATGCGGTGTATGATTTTGTGAAATAATCGACCTCTACCCACCTATCGGTTTCGATGCCGCGCTTGATGGTGTTTTTGAACGACGTTTCGGCGTCGTTATAGATTTGCGCATATTTGACTTTGAAATTAAGATCTAATGCCTTTCGCACATAGTTAACCCAATCGTCCGAAGCCATAGGTGCATTATAGATAATCGAACAGTTATTCACATCAATCGCTTTCCTAACATCAGCATCAAGCATTGAGCGTGACTTGCCAGCGCCAGGATTGCCAGATAGGAAACAAATGGTTTTGTATTTATCTTCTACCTGTTCAAGCGCCTTGTCGAAGATTTTTTCCGTGACCAATTTAGTCGATTCGCGGAATTCTCTGACATTATTGTTTTTATAACCGAGCGGTTTGAATAGCGCTCTGATGTCGTCCGGATCAATAGTGATATTGAACCCGCCTTTGGCGTGTTCTTGTTTGAACATAGCAATATAGAGAGCCACAAAACAATTGGCGTTATCGGAAATATATTTTTTTGCTGCCTTGTTTTTTGCGACAGTGGTAACTATGTCTCTGAAGTTCGGTAATGGAGGAAAAGAATTTAATATTTCTTTTGTTGAGTCATTATATTGATTGCGATATTTAAAATCTGTACCGACGTCAAATAACCGTGCATAATCAGTGCATGGGTTTGCTATCATATCAACTTGCGCCTCTAATTTTTCGTAAGCCGATTCTTGTTCCTTTAGGAATTGGTTGAATATTTCGGTAATCTTATAGTCCATATTAGCAATGCTGAAGGGTTGAGTAAGAAGTGATGACGATTCTCTGCGATTCCAATGTCTTTTGACCCCTTTTAAGAAGGGTGTTCATCTTATCATTGATGAAGAGTTGATTGAATTCGTCTTCAGTGCAGCCTGCACTAAGACAAGACATGAACAGGTCAAAATTTTGTTTATGTATATTTTGCAACGATGCCAATGTTGTGTATATCATTTCGCAGTTATTGATCATAGAGAAGATGGGTGCAAGTTCGTGTTCAACCGATTCATTGAGTTCAATGACTGATTCAAAAAAATCTTTCATGTTATTAGCCTCGTCGAGACCTTGTTCGATGACGAATAAATATCTATCCAAAAGTTGTAGCTCGTCAGATGACTTGCACAATTTCAAAAAGGTATTTATGTCATGATAATATTGATTCACTTCGTTAACATAAAGGACAAATCTGTCGAGCATGTTAACTGAAAGGAATTGTATGGCATCTTCTTTTTTTATCATATCGACAGCTTATTATGTTTGGTTGTTTGTTTAATATCTTTCACGTTCTTCTTTTCGCTAAGTTCGAGAGGTGAGGAGAAATCAACCCTTAAGGTGTTCTTTTCGGGGTTGATATAAACAAAGGCAGCATATTTTTTACCTTCCTTAGAAACGAAGTCTTTAATGTAAAATGGTTTACCTGTTTTGATTTCGTCCTTTTCTTTTTGGCTTAACTCCCTACCTCTTAGTTTGTCTGGGATAATTATGTCTTGAGTTTTTCGGGTGCAAATCTCGTTGGTCTGTTTATCGATATAAACTAGTCTTTTTTCATTATTAATAACGACCTCTTTATAAAGAGTACCTTTATCACGAAGTAACTTTTTATCTTCTTCTGAGAACTGCACACCATGGAAATTGTCGGGGATGTAGAGTTTTGAGCGAACTCCTGACATCATGAGTTGTGGATTATTAATATCATCAACCGTTAATTGGAATTTGAAATTGCCCGTCATGAGAATGCCTTCGTTATTTTTTGTCCTCACAAGCAACAGGTCCGTCTTTTCCCCGTTTAGTAGTTTTTTCAATTGACCCTTTTGATGAAGGTCCTCTGCGGTGATACCTAAACGTTCGAATTGTGACCAGTTGACATTATCTATATTGATTGCGCAGTCTTTATATTCGTTTACATTGAATGAATACTTCTTCTGTGTTGGTTTCTCAACTTCTTTCGCTTGTCCGATCACCTTTGTTTCGCCTTTGTCGAGTGATTGTGTGAGAACCGCATCTTTGTGATAGATTTGCTTTGCGCTTTTTAGATTCTCAACCAACTCTTTTTTATTGCGTTCACCATAGATTGTCATGGCATTGGCTAAAAATTCTTGTTTGCTTACGCTATATGCGAAAGTCTCTTTATCTGGTGCGAAATAAGTGTTTCGGAATTCAGCATCGTTTCTCTTTGCCATTGCGGTTTCAGCGTTGTCGAATGCGACTAACTGTTCGACGCCATTCTTGTCCTTGGCGATGATGATTAATGCCTGGTCTTCGTTTAAGCTGATTTCTCTCGCTTCTTGTTTAACTGGGAGAGGGGAGATTTCATATCCTTTATTACCCAATGCGAGTAGCTTTTGATCGTTTGGCTTATCGATAACCTCTGATAAATCTTTGATGAAGTCATCGGTCTTTTCGTCTGGGACCTTAACACCTTTTTTGATGTTAAACTCGTCGGTGCGTTCTTGATTTAAAAGTAAACATAGCAATTCAAGTGACGGATCATCTGAGTCAGTTCTGATAGCGGCTTTATTCGCTTGTATTTTTTTATAATGATCTTTTGCGTTTTGAATGCCGCCTTTAATTTTGTCAAGTAATGAATTGCCCTCTTTGATGTTTTCGTCTGAAGTTGCTTTAAGGTTTTTGATTGAATCTTCAGCGACCTTCTTTTGAAGGTTGGTTGAGTTGCTATTATTGACTATATTCTCATTTCTCTTTATCTCGTCCTGTAAATATTTGGCGTCCTGCATATTATTATGCAAGTTGTTTAGGTCTTCGATGGTGTTCTCATCTAAACTTTTTGTCACGTTGCTTTCAGTGTAAGAAACGTTGTTGTTATCGCCGAATTCGAATATCTTCATAATATTATGAAACTATTTGTTTATTAAATTTATGCAAATATAGTATTTTTTTGAAAAATAAGTGATATATTTGCGTATCAAAAATGTAAAATTAATTAAAAAATTAGACTATGAACAGTGTACAATTGGTTGGTAGAGTGGGTCAAGACCCAAAGATAATGGGCGATGGCAGTCGCAAAGTGGCAAGATTCAGCCTTGCGACGACAGAAAGAGGATTTGAAACCAAATCCGGTAAAAAAATTGAGGATCGTACAGAGTGGCATACTCTCGTTTTCTTTGGTAATATATGTAATGTGATTGAGAATTACGTTAAGACAGGAAGTCTCATCAGTATCAAAGGTAGCATCCATTACAGTAAATGGGAAGATGAAAACAAGAATACAAAATATTCGACGGAAATCTGGTGTACTGACCTTGAACTTCTTGGTAGCAAGAAGGAGACAGAATCGGTGGAACAATATAAATCTTCAGAGGAAGAGTTGCCATTTTAAAGAAATAAGAAATCTACCTGTTTCATCTAACACTTTTTATTACCCTTTAGCAAATCAAAAAGGCGAGGATGTAATTTAAACTTTGTCTTTGACTTTTTATTTTGTCTTGACACAGTTTAAATTACATTC
>CALCUH010000215.1 GCA_937907165.1 uncultured Bacteroidales bacterium
CAAGATGGACTTCTTGGGCCTTATTACGCTTACGCTGATTAAGACTACTATACAGAATGTGAAGAAATCCAAAGGTATTGATGTGGATATCGACCATATACCTCTGGACGATGAACTCACGTACCAATTATTTGGTGAAGGCCGTACCGTCGGAGTGTTCCAGTTCGAAAGTCCTGGTATGCAGAAATATCTTAGGGAACTGAAGCCTACTGTCATCACTGACCTTATCGCCATGAACGCCCTTTACCGTCCGGGTCCTATCGGATACATCCCTAACTTCATCGCCCGTAAGCACGGACGGGAGGAGATTAAGTATGACCTTCCTATCATGGAAAAGTATCTCGGAGACTCTTATGGTGTTACCGTGTACCAAGAGCAAGTGATGCTTTTGTCCCGTCTGTTGGCCGGATTTACCCGTGGTCAGTCTGACTCGTTGCGTAAGGCGATGGGTAAGAAGATTTTCAAGATGCTGGAGGAGCTGAAGCCTAAGTTCATAGAGGGTGCTATGAAAAACCCTCATATTCGCGATGGCCTAAAGGAGGAGATGAGCGATGATAAACTTCGTGAGACGCTTGAGAAAATCTGGAAGGACTGGGAGGCGTTCGCATCTTATGCGTTCAATAAATCGCACGCCGCATGCTATGCGTGGGTGGCTTATCAGACAGGTTACCTGAAGGCTCACTATCCTGCTGAATATCTGGCTGCCAACCTAACCATAAGTAAGGACACCATCACTGAGGTCCAAAAGTTCATGGAAGAGTGCAAGGCTATGAAAATTAAGGTGAAGGGTCCTGACGTCAACGAGTCTGAGTTGAACTTCCCCGTAAACAAAGCGGGTGAGATCCGTTTCGGCTTGGGCGGTGTGAAAGGCGTCGGAGAAGGCGCTGTGATGGCGATTGTCGCTGAACGCGAGAAGAATGGGCCGTATACTTCCATCTTCGATTTCGTGGAGCGTGTCGATCTGAAGGCTTGTAACAGGAAGACGATTGAAAGTTTGGCTTTGTCGGGGGCTTTCGATTGCTTTGCGGATTGTACTAGGGAACAGATTATGGCGGTGCACGACAAGGGCCGTCCTTTCTCTGAAGTGATATGCCAATATGGAACGCAGTGCAAAGTGGCGGCGCAAAGTAGTGTGCAGTCTTTGTTTGGCGGTGACATCGGCATGAAACCCCAACAACCGGTTTTGCCTAAGACGGAAAAATGGTCAGACATATTTAAATTGGAAAAAGAAAAAGAATTGGTGGGTATCTATCTTTCTGCCCATCCTCTTGATGCATATTATGTCTTTTTAAATTATATTTGCAATGTGAGGATGAAGGATTTGGAATCCGACACTGAGTTCGGCAACGCCCATTTGGACCAAGAGCTGATGATGGGTGGTGTGATTGTCGAAGCGGTTTCTTCAATATCGAAGAAGGGTAATCCTTGCCGGTTTATTACTGTGGAAGATTATTCGGGTACGCATCGCTTCGCTCTTTTCAGATCGGAGGACATCGTGAAATTCGCTCCGTATGAGAAGGGAATGATGGTGTATATCAGCGGAAGATATTCCAAAAGAAGGTTCGGTGATTTCATTGACTTTAATTTAGGCACGGTGAAACCGTTGGCGGAGGAGAGCCGTGATTTCTCCGGCTGTCTGACGATAAAGATAAAAGAGGAGGATATCGATGTCGATTTTGTCACGAACTTTTTGTCGTTGATCGATGAACAGTCGGGTAATGTAAATCTCGCTTTCTCTGTTGTGGAGAAGACCTCAGGCTCTGTGGTGAATGTTGCTTCCCGAACAAAGAAAATCAAGCTTACCCGTCCGTTGATGGAATATTTGGAGCAAATGCGTCAATCTGGCAAGGCGGAAGTAAATGTGGCATGAAATACTATTTTGGTATGAATTTTGTATGAATAATAACAAATAAAATTTTTGAGTATGATTAATATTACAGATGCAAATTACGAGGAGTTTGAACAGAGCGATAAGCTCTTAGTCTTGGATTTTGGAGCGGGATGGTGCGTGCCTTGCAAAAATGTCGCTGCTGTTCTGGAAGATTTGTCACAAACATACGCCGATCGTGTGGTGATTGGTAAGGTGGATGTGGACGAGAATCCTGACTTGGTCGACAAATACAAGGTTCGTAACGTGCCTACAATCTTCATGGTCCGTAATGGTGAGGTGGTTGATAAGATGGTCGGCGGATATCCTAAGCCGGACATCGTCGCTAAGATTGAGGCGAATCTGTAATCAATTGCGAGGCTTATGGCTAAACCTGTCCTTTATATATTAATCTTTGTCGGCATCTTTATCTATACGGTTTTGAAGGATAAAGCTGCCGCTAATGCGAAGCGCAAAGCGAATACTTCGCATAACGATGCCCATCCGTCGCAGTCTACGGAAAGGACTTCTTTGGATGAGCTTTCCAAAAGGATAAAGGAGTTCGAACGTTCGTTAAAAGAGGAGAACGCTTCTCTCAACTCAAACAAAAGCGTTTCTCAACCTGCGAACAAGAAGAAGACTTCCAGCCCGTTTTTGTCTACTGAAGAGGAAACGTTCAATCATACAAATTCCAAGAAACAGGCAAAAAACAAGGTGAAACAATCTGTCGTGACACCTATTGAGGATAGTGAAATCGGAAAGCAGGTGGATGTCGCTTTCGGTACGCCAGAAGATGCGAAGCGAGCGTTTATTTATTCCGAAATTTGGAATAGAAAATATTGATAACTGAAGAAATCATGGGCAGAAAGAAATTAGTAGTCTTGACAGGTGCGGGCATTAGCGCAGAGAGTGGCATCCGCACTTTCCGTGATTCAGACGGATTATGGAATGATTACCGTGTGGAGGATGTGGCTACGCCTGAGGGCTTTGACCGTAATCCGAAACTAGTTCTCGACTTCTACAATGACATGCGTAAGGATTTGAAAAATCATCAACCCAACTACGGACATGTTGGATTGAAGGAGTTGGAGAATGATTTCGATGTGAAAATCATCACCCAAAATATTGATGATCTGCATGAACGCGCGGGCAGTTCCTCTGTCTTGCATCTGCATGGGGAACTGATGAAGGTCTGCTCTTCTTATGATACCACGCTTGTGAAGGAACTGCCTTCGATGGAAAGCGAGATACATTTGGGCGATAAGGCTTCTGATGGTAGTCAGCTCCGCCCGTTCATCGTTTGGTTCGGGGAGGCTGTGCCGATGATCGAGCCTGCCATCGAGTTGGTGGAACAGGCTGATATATTCTTGATAGTGGGCACTTCACTTGTCGTCTATCCTGCAGCTGGATTGGTCAATTATTTGCGTAGGGAAGTCCCTGTCTATGTGATTGATCCGAAACCTGTCAGCGTCCCTTCCGGTCGTTCCATCCATATGATTCAAAAAGGCGCTTCCGAGGGAATGAAGGATTTCATATCATTAATCAGACAATAAGGATGCGTGTCACGAAGCAACGTTTTTGTGTTTTGCTTTTTCTTTCGGCCTTTTCTTTGTTATGTAAGGCTGAGTTGATATCATCCACAAATTTTGAGAATCTAAAGCCGGGCATCTCTATGTCCCGGCTTTTGTTTAATCAGGAGGGTTTCGAAACCGCCTCGTGGGATAATGCTTTGGAGACGCGTACGTTAGTCGATTTCCCCGAATCCCATTCAGGCACCCAATCCATGCGGATTACTTATCCGAAAGATTCTTACGGACCCGAAGGTACAGGCTGTCAGGTCCGTCTGATGTTTAATCCTAGACAGGAGGCTTATGCCTCCTATTGTTTGCGCTTTTCCGAAAATTTCAGTTGGGGTACTACTTCCTATGGTGGAAAGTTGCCTGGTCTTGCGGGTGGCGATTGTTGCTCTGGCGGTGCTGAGTGTGACGGCACGAACGGCTTTTCCGCTCGCCTGATGTGGCGTGCCGATGGCAAGGCGATTCTCTATTTGTATCACATGGATAAGCCTTCCCAGTATGGCGAGGATGTCGATTTGTTCTATCCTGACGGTACTCCTGTCCGTTTCGAAAAGGGACGATGGTACCACATCGCGGAGCGTGTCCGCAACAATTCCGACGGTGAAACTTTTGATGGTGAAGTTGAGATTTGGGTGAATGGGGAGCCTGTCTTGTTGATGAAAGGCTTGCGTTTCACTTCTAATGAAGATAAGGTGGATTGTTTGTATATTTCCACTTTCCATGGAGGTGATGATGAGACGTGGTGCCCAACGGATACCTGTTACACTTGGCTGGATGATATCCGTATCGGAACCGCTTATGAGGATGTGTCATATCAGAAATGTTCGAAACCCGAATTGGGATATGACCGTTCTTTATGTTCCGGCGCTATCTCTTATACGCTTTCCGCTTCGACTGATACGTCTTTGGTTTATTCATGGTTGGCGAACGATTCCGTCATCTCTCACGAACCCGAAATAAATGTGTGGACTCATGGAAATTACGTTCTTGTCGTAGATAGTGCTTGGTGCGGTGCGAAGGATACGGTGTCTCTGCTTCGTGTCCTAAATCCTAATCTTGGTGACGACATTAGTCTGTGCGCCCAAACGGAAGCGATTCTTTCTCCTCGGGTGAAGGATGATTTGGACTATCAATATGAGTGGTTCAAAGATGGTGTGCTTTTGCCGAATTCCTCCCATGACTTGAGGGTGACCGCTCCGGGAACTTATGTTGTGAAGCTCTATTCTTCGCAATGTGAGCCTGTTTCTGATACGATAGTTGTCTCTTCCCGTTTGTTGTCTGCCGAAATCTCTCCTATGGAAGATTCATCCGTAAGGTTAGAGGTAAAAGGAGAGGGCGATTTTGTTTGGTACGCCGATTCGTCTTTGAGAACAATCGTTGCGACGGGTAGTGTGTTCTCTGTTGTAGCGGACGACTCTGTTCAAACCTTTTATGTGAAGGATGATAATGGTTTTGACGGTTTAATAGGCAAACCTTATCTGTCTCGTAACGCATGGACCCGTAAGAATTTTGATACGGAATGGATGAATTTCACTGTGGAGCGTCCGCTTACCATCGATTCCATCTCCATCTATCCGGTCTCTACATTGGACGCTGTCGTCCGTGTCTTGAATGACAAAACGGAAGAAATCCTTTTTTGCGATACGTTTACATCTCTTGAGGTGGGTGAACGGCGTTTGCCTTTGCATCTCTCTTTGCCGAAAGGTAAATATAGGATGGATGCGCTGGGTACGACGGGTTCGCTATACCATTCGCATTCCGATGAGGATATCAGTTTCCCTTATAAAGTGGAGGGCTTACTATCGATTGATGGCTGTAATCTGCAATGGATTAACGATAAGAAGTGGTATATGTTCTTTTATAAGTGGAGGGTCTCTTCCGGAAATAGTTGTGCTGCGACACCTGTTTCAGTGCCTTCCCTTGGGGAATTTGTCGCTATCAGTCAGGAAACCTCAAATCAACTCTTTTATTATATAAGTAATGGAATACTATTCATCCGTAATCTTCCCGAAAATTCGCATGTGGCTCTATATGATGTGAATGGTGCGCTCGTTGGGCAATCGTATAATAAAAGTGGTGGAGAAATAGAAGTGCGATTGGATGGCGAAAAAACTCCAATACTTTTAAGTTTTAGAAATGGGGCGATGCAAAAGATATACAAGTTAATTAAGAATTAAGAATTAAGAATTAAGAATTAAGAATTAAGAATTAAGA
>CALCUH010000216.1 GCA_937907165.1 uncultured Bacteroidales bacterium
GGCAGGTGTTGAGGGAACGGTTTCCTGGGCCTTCTTAGCTTCTTCATGAGCCTCGCTTCCCGTCTTCATGTTTTTCATCGTCGGGATTTCATGACTTGTGCTATTTTTCACTAACATATCCCTCCGTAGTTCCTCATATCTCCCATCTCTATTCTCCCCGATAGTCATATATCGGCATATCTGCTCGTATATAATCGGCGTATTGGTGACGAAAATGGAGATGTTGGAGAAGACATCTATAAGAGCCGTCGATTAAACACTACACTTAGGACAATAAATTATATCATATAAATCTCCAAATTTCAAGATGTTCGGCAGCATTGCCTCAACTCCACCGTGCCTCAACTCCACCGGAAATTTATCTCTGCTTTCTCCATTGCTCGAACCGCCTTCGGGCGGTTTCTATATCAGCCATATTATCTGAGGTAATATAAATATGTATAGAGCGGAGTGCCTTCTTTATTAACACGCAGATGATTTCGGGATCATTTCTTGCGGAAATGCAAACGCACTTTATTCCTCTTACCTTACATAAGTGATCTGCTACCGTAAACGTATCGCGTTCTGTTTTAGTCCCTCTATCTATAACAACAAAGGCAAGCCTTGATTCGGGTATGTAAGCATCAAGCAAGACTCCTGTTATTGTTTCATCATTTAATATAATATCGACATCATGGCTACCACAGTATAGCAGAATAAGCAGTTGTGGCAACACACGCAGGAATTCTTTCTCACAAATTTTGCAGCCTGCTTGCCCGATTGTTCTATTTGAAATCTTATCTTTCCACGAATGCCCATGCGAGCATTTCCACCAGACAGGTTTCATAGAATTTCTGGACACCTCTGTCGGAGTCAGTTTGTTCTTTTCATAATCCCATTCGCATAACAGGTCGGAATCTGTTGTTGCAAGGTCGTTATAGCCTTTCAAAACGGCGCGATCAGCGCATACGGGGCATATCGTTCCTTTTACACGAGCTTTAATAACGGATTTCCATTCATACCCGCATGTACTGCACGTCCACCACACGTTTAATGTGGACTTGGCGTTTACCATATCCGGTTTCAATTCTCCGTTACGTTCAGACCATTCACAAGCTAAGTCGGGATGAGTTGTAGCAAAATCGTTGAAGCCTTTCAGAGTTTTTATTCCGCTGCAATATGGGCATTTACTTCCGTCCGATCTGGTAGAAATCAGTGTGAACCACTCGTGTCCCTTACTGCACCGCCACCACACTTTCTTGTTGGCAAAAGCTGTAACCTGTGACGGACGCAACGGCAGATTTCTCGGAGACCATTCCTTTGCGACCTCCGGAAACAGCGTCTCCAAATCATTGAATCCTGCCAGCACCGCATTATGAGAGCAATATGGACAACCCGTACCGGCTACACGACTTTTGACCGATGCCGACCATTCATGTCCGCAATTTCCACGCCATATTACTTTTCTATGTGTTCCTGATCCAACCATCGTCGGCTCAAGAGGATAGTTCTTTGGAGACCATTCGCTTGCAAGCTCCGGATGTAATGTAGCCAGGTCGTTGATACCGGCGACAATTCTTGCATTAGCACAGATGGGACACTTCTCTCCGTGAGAACGTGCCTTGGCACTTGTCTGCCATTCATGACCGCAGGAGCCTATCCACCAGTATAGTTTATTCGAGCCAAACGGAACCTCGTCCGGTGTTAGTGGAAGATTCTTTGGCGACCATTCGGGAACAAGCTCAGGTCTCATTTTTGATATACTATTTTCCATACCAAAAGCCCCTTGAAAATCTTTGCCCTTAGTATATGTAACTCTCGCTGATTTGAGAAATGTGCAAATCAGCAGAAAGATGCCACAAGGTAGATTTCCTCGTGGCATCCATTGGCTTAGGGATTTACAAATCCCATTTTCATCATTGTAATTCTGTTCAGATCTTGTATGGTCATATTATCAACGTCTTCCGGCTTGGTGATATACTTCGCAATTTCCTTTTGCTTCATCTCATCCATAGCATCCACATAAATGTTCATCGTCGTAGAAATATCTACATGTCCGAGAATATCCTGAATTACTTTCAGGTTAACTCCAGATTCACAAAGACGGGTAGCGAATGTATGGCGGAGAATATGGCAGCTAAAGTCCGGCAATAAAGTCGGTTTCTTATCAAGATCGTTTTCGAGCAACACTTTGTCGTTGCAATCCCTCATAATACGTTTTAAGGCTTTGTTGAGTGTGCCTTGATGCTGAACCTCTCCAAAGCGATTCACGAAAATGAAATCTTCATATCCGTCAATCCTTGCCTTACTTACAATTCCGTTATCTGCTTGATACTGGCGTTCCATTTCAAACGCTTCTCTTACACCGTCAATAATTGGGATATTCCTTTTGCCGGCATCTGTCTTTGGCGTATTGATGCTGAAATAAGTTCCGAAATCGTCACGATGGTTGTAGTAGACCAGAGTGTGATTAACACTGATAAATCCTTGCTCGAAATCTACGTCCCTCCATCTGAGTCCCGTGATTTCACCAACGCGCATTCCAGTATTGACCATGATGTAAAAGATCGGATACCAGTGCTTATACTTTTCCGTCTCTCTAATGTAATCCAGGAAGAGCTCCTGCTGTGCTACGGATAAAGCTTTCTTCTTTTCAACCTCATGACCGTGTGCTGCTTTCAGTTCTTTCAGCATTTTATCGGTGGGGTTGCCTCGAATGTAGTTATCGTCCACAGCCACCTGAAAAACTTGATGGAGCACATTATGAATACCATCTATCGTCGAAATCTTCAGATGCTTATCATCGGCAAGGTTGTTATAGAAACGTTTCACGTCAGATTTCACGACCTGCACTACACGCTTTTTTCCAAAAGTCGGCATGACAAACATCTCATACATGTAAACGTAGTTTTGAAAGGTGCTGTCCTTAATGCCCCGCTTAAGCTCTTTCCAAAGGTTGAAACAGTCATTGACCGTAAGACCTTTTACATCAGTTTTGATGCCATCGTGCTTATCTGCGGCAAGTTCTTCTTCAAGTTCTCTTAGCTTATCCAGCGTAGGTGCAAAGGTCGAATGACGCACCCCATCCGGTGTAGTCCAGCGATATTCATAGCCATACGGCTTTTCCGTTTCGCCTGTGCGAAGTCTGACGCGGTGACTGTCAAATCGCACATTCTTTTTCACTGTTTTTCCCATAAAGGTTCTCCTTTCTTAGATGGAAACGGACTTCTCGATGTATTCGTCCAGTTTTTTTCTCTTAAAAAGTCTCTTTCGCCCGCTCCACAAAATAAAGTCGCAGTCTT
>CALCUH010000217.1 GCA_937907165.1 uncultured Bacteroidales bacterium
CCCAACTGAACTCGCTGGGGTGTCACGTTCGTCAGCCACGGAGAGGCGAAAGAAGTACAAACACTTACTAAGAATAAAACAATATATAAACCAAATGTTCTCATTTTCATCACCAACAAAGATAAAACAAAATATCAACAATTATTCAGCATCTATAACCATCGCATTGCCACCGATAATACGCAGTTTGCCGTTAAGCATAGCGTCGATATAGTTCACATTCGCATCCAATTGTTCCCAACCGGAATCCACATTATTAGAGAGATCCAAACGACGAACTCTACCCAAAGAATTTCCGATGAACAAGCAGTTCGTACTAGGACGATAAGTCAGAGCGGTAATATCACCCTCACTCGACGGAACGACCTGACGTTCAGAGACGCTCTTTCCGTTATAGGAGAGCAACAATCCGTCCAAACCACCGATATAAGCCTTATTTTGATAATAAGAAACAGACAACAAGTTCTTAGAGGTATGCGAAGGAATCAACGTAAACTTCTGCGAAGCCAAATCATCACATACCAGAACCAATCCGTTGTCACCGACCGCAACCGCTTTAGTTCCGCTAACACTGACCGCATTAATACGCGGCAAGATGAAGTTAGGAGCTAAATATTTGTTTTGGCTGATAGCCGACAACATAGAGGCGTGAGCCACCACAAAATTCCCGTTCTCGCTGACATCCCAAACATTGTCGCTCACAGAAACGTTATTAGAACTAGGTTCCCCGACTTTTCCGACAATACCCTGACTATTAGCGTAGACGGCACCACCTCTCACTACGACACCACTATAGTTACCGCTGATTTGGGTTATATTTTCACCGACGTTATAGTAAGGATCATAATATTGTCTTGTAATCTTTACCTTATACAATTTACCGTCCGTAACATAATACAATACATAAGTACGAACGAGGGCTGTCGACAACGAAAGAACAGCAAAGTCACTAATTACTTCATTAGAAAAATCATACAATTTTTCATTACCACATTTCAAAAGATTGTTCTTGTCGATATAATAAAGATTATCACTTCCCGAAATTAATTTCACATCAGAAGAAATAAGCCTATCATTCAACAAGTCACGCAATTCGCCATTATCAGACAATGCGAATAATCCACCCTTTTCATCCATACACATATCCTTGAAACGTTCCATCTTCTTTCCACTTGCGAGCGTCCAACTCTTACCGGCATCAGTTGTTTGGAGGAGCAAACCGTTCTCGTCATTAGCGTAACCTGTACTTCCATCCATAGCGATAGAGGTAATTCTGCCAGTCTTAACGTTCATCGAATTAAGGTTGACATTAGTAGCAGGATCAAGGCAACCGATGACAGGTTTCCAAGAAAGTGCCGTACCGTCGCTATTCACCGAAGAGCTGAACACCACGCCTTCATTACCGATGGAACCAACCGCCAAGGATGAACTTGCGTTATAAGAGACGTCAGACAAAGAGACGCCTACCACGAAAGGATTAGAAACCCTATTGATATCTTGTGTGGTTATATTATAACTAAAGATACTACCATTCTGCGCTATGAAATAAGGATGCTCGTTATTACCCATAATCGAAATCAAGTTATCATGATTATCAGTATGGATAGGAGACCAATTACTATTTGAAGCAGTCTTAAAGATAATAGCACCGTCATCACCACAAACATAAGCGTCACCGCTACGGAACGCTTTTGCGTCATGTAAGTTAGATTTGATTGAGAATGAGACCGGAGTCCAACTTTCACCGTTATCATCAGTCGAATACAACAAAGACTGGTCGGTATTCTTAGGATCGTCCACCAAAGTGACGCCTTTCGAATTGACATAAGAAGTACCCAAAACAGAGCTAGTCTCAAAAGGATAGCCATTGCTTGTGATATCATTGAAACCGTCATGGTCAGGCATATACTGGTATATCAACTGATTCAAGCTATTATAGACATAACGGGTCTCAAGACGATGTTTCGTGAAGACACGCTGCGTACCATTTTTCAAATCCTCTTTGAGCATTTTTAAAGTATCTTCCGACAAATCGACAAATTCCACGCCAGCAGGAGGCACGGTCCTAACGAGGTTGCCCGCCTGGTCATAATAAAACAATGTATAGTGGAATTCTCTCTCGCCATAATTCATCTTAAGACTCTCAGAATCTGTGATTTCGAAACATTTTGATATATAGAGATCATTTACCCTTGTTCTCTCATTTTCGATATATTCATCATACAAAGCGGTCGCGTTTTGTACGGCAATACGTTTCTTCGCCTCCTCGCACTCATTCTCCGACTCGACCGTAACGGTCATCGGATCCTTCTTGCAGAGAGTCAATTCATCGTTACTAGAAATAACTTTACAATTCGCGAAATCCCAGTCACAACTATTTCCCGACACAATGAATGTATCCACGACAATCTTATTATCCTTGACAACAGTCACAATCAGTTTCACATTACCAAGAGAGTCGACAATAACATCCTCAACATGAACGATATTCTCCACCAACAAGGAGTCTTTATTAAACAACGTAAAATGTTGATCATTACCACCTTGTCCTCTAACAGTGACCTTTGTTTGGGAGTTGTCATTTGAAAACGGTTCGAAGATGATTGAACTACACTCTTTCGTACATTGAGGATCTGAAGATACGCAATTATTAGAAGAACCGCCATCATATTCCAAAGGAAGCTCATTCAGCTTATTAACGATACTCGCATCGGATGATTTACTAAACACGGAATTTTTATTGACCGCGATAAGCTGATTAATTTCATTATAGCAACGAGAATCCTTAATAGTTCCCTTTAATTTATTATAAGTCAAAACCTTATTAAATGTGACACGCAACTGTTTCGCCGCAATAGTAGGCTCACAAGAGGAGATCTGATTATGATTTGAATGTTGTTGACACTGTTGAGCGAATTGGAAGTACTCGTCAAATGTCTTATTAATATTGAAACGCTGATTCAAATTGTGGGCCAAAGCGTTTTGGAGTCTGTTAGTCATCAGATTTTCAAGACCATTTCTGAAAGCGCTCACACTATTCAAGAATGATGGTATGCTATTTATGGATATTTGAATTTTTTCAAAGAAATTCGTCAATGCGGTTGCAACCTCATCACATGGCACACACACATCACAAACAATCTCTTTCGGAATCGTCAAGCCAGAAGTGGCAAGAGTTTGATGAGAGTTGGCCGGCCATGATTGATTATTACCCTTCACCGAACGACATTTGCAGAGTTTCTTACTGAAGTCCATGATAGTAAGACCCGTCTTCTCCGTAAAATAGGCGCTTGCGGAACGGATATTATATGGCAAAGATTGCGATTTCTCCTCATACTGATCCGCCATATCCATGATAAAATCACATCCACACTCATCCAAAGGTTTTTCAGTTGAATAGAGATTGTCATTACCATATTCTGGAATAGATGTCACTAAATCAACATTACAATCAGCGCTTAGATTAATTCCATATTTCGTCAACACAGCCTCGAAAGAAGAAGAGCTAGGCTTAATGACATAATCAGGATATTTCTCCGATAACTTTTCTTCAGGCACAGAACTATAACCAAGAATACCACCACTCACATATGCGGAGAATGCCAAGATTTGGGCGAAATCATCTTTTATGGCATTTTTCGTCGACTCATCACTCAAGTCCTTGAAACAATCCTTCAAATCCTCCATCACCGTACTAACTTGAGCATTTGCCTGATTGACACAAGAGAGCCATATCTTTTCCTCCGCCCCTTCTCGTGCTTCTGAAATACCCTCTTGTGTTCCTAAATTTTGCAACTCACTTTCGCTTTGTGCATAAAGATTAGGGACACGAGCGATGACTGGAGATTTTTCACTATCAAATTCATTCTTTGTTATCAAAGCTTCGTTGATACCCGCCATATTTTGCTCGTTAACTTTCTTATAGACCTCATTTCGGGCAGCCAAATATAAAGTACGGAAATTGAGCCAAACCTGATCCATATCCACACTTACAGTTTGGTTACCAATTTGCATGGTAGAGCAATAGCTGTCTTGGTATGGATTGTTTTCAGGAAATTCAATAACGGTATTATTTTTAATCACATTCTCGGCTAAGTCATTATCCTGCAAAGTCATTATCACAGCGAGTTCCCAAATTGATATATTTTTGCCTTCACCGACATTGACATATTGACATATTTTAGACTTTAGATTATCAAAATAGGCATTACGTAGCATGAAAACATCATATTTGGATATATTGCGAATACTTAAACGAGGAACCAACTTCACGCATCCCAACGGATCGAACATACCTAAAGACAACGCTTCCTTATAGCTATCAACCATGTTCATCTTATAATCATAGAACTTCATTGCACGATCGAGGTCACAATCAACCACGCGGTTCCATTCCGGATGATATTTCTCAGCCAAGTAAGCGGTCCATGAACTCTTGAAGTTCTTTACGAAACCCTCCTTAGTTTTTATATCATCAACAGAGACTTGCTCAGCTCTAACGAGTTTTAAAAACTCTTCATCTTTCACCAAAGCATTGAAAATATTGTCTTGTAGAATTGATGGAGAGTTTGTTTCCACAACCACATTCCCATTGTCGTCATAGGAAAAAACGGCATATTGTCCGCCAAGAACCTGATTTTGGGAAACCGGGTTAAGAACGACAGTTTTATCTTCTGATGTATTAGCAGTTTCTGACTCGAATTGGGTTTTGAGAAGAACACCAGGGACCATATCCTCCTTCATGCGTTCACGCAAATCATCACATTCAGAATCATTACCGCTCTCACATTGACTGACACAATCCACATATTCATCATAGGTCTGAAAATTCTGTTCCAAGCAAGAAGAGATGCAATCATTCGGTTTACAATTGGTGAAATCGGTATGAGCGAGTTCCTCTTCGATAAAGTCATAAAGACTTTTCACCTCCTCACTTTCCAAGTATTTCTCCACCTGCTCCACTCTTGTCTGTGGATCAATCTCCAATGTTCTCGTAATGGTATAATTTCCGACACCTAATTCCTTTTTAAAGTTAATAGAAATCGTATTTTCAAGCCCAGCCAATTGGTCTCCAGGGAAGGTAGTATCCTTTGAGACTACGATACCGCAATCATTTTGAATACCTATGACCAGCCTATATTTGCAGGAAAGGCACACATTACCTATCATAACGGGGTTCAATTTGATTTGATAATTGAATTCCTTGTCTCCCTCTTCTGTTGACAAGAACACGAACTGAGAGAAATACTTTGTCTCACCGACAGGAATTGTAGGATAATCCAAAATACTAACTGTTCGTTGGGTAGCGTCAGGACTACCATCTAATTTCACAAATGTGAGATTGTCCTTAACATAAGTACCCGCCAAAGCAGTGGCCACAGTACGTCCATGCATATCGACATAACTTACCTGAATAGATCCGTTAGGATCTTTCACCATGTTTTTTTGGTAATGAGAAAAATCACCACTTTGAGAACCGAACAATCTCCACAAATCCTCTTGCGTCGGTTTGCCATAGTAGTAACTTGTCGGATGGGAATCATTGCCAGACAACTGATATTGCGGACCCACACCACCTTGTCTTCTGATACGACCCGTATTATCTGGAGTATATTCGGTTTGAGAGAACGGATATCCATCCGCATTCGGAATATATGCAGTATAAAAATCTGTCGATTTATTTTCAGCGGAATAATACTTCGAGCTACCAGACATATCACTCATTGGGCTTACCGTAACACCACAATTGTTGTCACTAGCGCTCACATCGAATGCTTTTCTATCATAGGGCTTTTTTGATTCATTAGATTTATAAACATTGAACAAATCATGATACTCGATGACATCGGAGCTTTTTAAAGTAGGAACAGGCAACGCTTGAACCGCAGGACGTCCCTGATGGTCGTAATACGTCTCGCCAACGATGATATCATTATTGGAACTGTTACGAGTCACCGACTGACGAGCACGGCTGGTACCATCGTAATAGGTCATCACCTCTTTGTTTTTACCCTCTTCGGCATAATCGACAACCGCCTGCCAATTCATCATATCATTGTCATTAGACTTAACATTTACACCATTAAAATATTCCCACTTACTATATGTTTTATCATTTTTATAAGCTCTAACCCTTACATACAAATAACCATTCTCATAGATTAATGGTATATCATATGTTGTACCAACAGTTTCAATACGAGTCGCACCTTTCTTAAATAACCCCTCTTCTGAATTAGCCATCTCTTCATCTCCATAATTATTATGATAGGTCCATTCCACCTGGTAAAGTTTGGCGTCATTCACAGTTTCCCATGATACAGTTTTTCTATCTTTTAGATTATTTTCTCCCGAGCTAGGAGTATTACCTTCTTGTGCTTGAACATTCGCACTATAAAAACAAATCAAACCAACCACAAGAATGGTTTGAGCAATCATTTTATGAAACCCGTTTTTCATTATTTTGAGAATATTTATTTCTTTTATTATATCAGTCTAACAATGAATAATCACGATATTTTTCTGTGAGGACTAACTTTCCCGTTTTATCTTTCGTAAAAATGTCATCCGACGAAAAATACTTTCTATTTATGTGTTTTTTTCTCTTAAATTTCCGAGATTCAATAACCACCTTAACTCTTTTTTTAAGACCGGAAGAGATCTCTACTTCATCTCTAAAAGTAAATATGCTCCTTACCAACGCCCCTCTTCTGCGAGACACATGATATTCAACGTCGCTAAATTCGCTCAGACCAGTTTGAATCGAGAGATTATATATTTTCACCCCAGACTTCATCCCTTTATATTGGACTAAGTAATTCTTATTCTTTTCTTTAGACTCTACTCCCGACATCTCGTCCATCATTTGGACAAATTGGCTATAGGCATTTTTCACTTCCGCCAAGTCCTTCCGATCATTATCATTTTTATTAGCCTTTAAGTCGTTAACAATTATCATTTTGGAATTGTGATTGATATATACCTGATAATCGCTATTTACTATCTCCTCAGTTCCATATGAACGAATATGGTACTTATCTTTATTTCTAACCATAAAGACGTCATGAGATTCAATTAGATTACCATTTCCTTCCTCATAATATAAATGTCTTGTTTCCGAAATATAACTTTGCTTATTGTAATACTCTAGCGTACGATTCATATCCTCCTCAAAATTTTGAGCATAAACCGATACGGAGAATACCATAAATATAAAACTTACAAAATGCCTCATCGTATCTTCGTAATTATCATTAATTCACCATTTTAATAATAATATTTTATCTAAAAACTAACATCTAATAGTTCGAAAAACTAACAAAATACAAAATTATAAAGATTAGTCGAATTATTAGCAAAAATCACGGAAAAATATCCAAAAATTCTATGTGTTTATTCTTGAATGATATTTTTCATTAGTAAAGTCAACAAAATATATTGATTTTTTACTAACAATTCATTATCTATAAACATAATATCAAAAATCTAAAAATATATAAAAAACATCTATCATCACCTGAAATTAGATATGAAAGGAAGTGTTTAAAGTTCTTTCCAAGCCTATTTTTTAAGAGGATTAGGGGGAGGAATATCTTAAACCTTCCTGATAAGGCTCAAATACCTAGTAATATAACTAGGCGAAGAGATGATTCCTCTTTCCATTGATCCCCACCCTACGAATACCCATGAGGATTCAGCCACATGAACATTGTGGCTGAGCATATTTTTTTCGTCGCGCAATATCGTCTTTTAATTGATGGAAATCACACGTTCGCTCTGAAAAATGCCCAAAATTAGGTGATAGGCGGAGGTCTGCCGAAAAAAAATTGAGGATATAATTTTGTTTCTTTCAGAATTTAATTCCTACATTTGCAACGGTTGAAAAAAGTTAGAAAGCCACGGAAAGAACCGTGGCGGGGAGTTTAGAAGATATTTTGATTATATAGTTTTCATAATACACAACACCATGATTCACACAAAGAAAGGATGGTTGTTGGTTCTATTGATGGTGGGAATGACCCAACTGGCCTTCGCGCAAATAAGCGTGAAATCCCTTATCGTGGAATTGAACAATCCTGTCAATCAAAAAACAGAATTGGTATTCGCTCTCAGCGAAACGCCAAAGTATTGGACGCAAGGCGAAACCCTTGTCATCAAGAGTTCCTCTTTCAAGGGGGAAGCCGAATTGGCCAATGTGAAACAAATCACCTTCTCCAATGCGGTTCCTACCGTATCCGTAACAGAAAATCTGTCCGACCAAATCTCCGTATTCCCTAATCCGACCACGGAGATGATCTTCGTCCGCGGCATCTCCGGCACACAATCGGTGACGCTCACAGACGTTTCAGGACGTACTCTTAACATCCTTGCCGGAGGAAACGACGGCATGGTTTCCATCAACGTATCGGGGCTCGCCCCAGCCACCTATATTCTTTCGGTGGATGGTCAAACATTTAAATTCATAAAGAAATGAAAAAGCAGGCGCTATTAGGGGCGATGTCTTTCATTTTCGTTGGACAAGCCCTATCACAAAACAGTGTGATAATCGAGAAAACTGATGGTTCCGTCATCGAATACCCGCTCTCGGCGGTCGACACCTTGTCGGACAACAGCAACATGCACAAGATGACCCTCTCCTATCCGAAGGCGGAGCGTAAACTGGCTCCCGCTAAAACGATTTCTGCAAGTGAGGTGGATTTGAAGAAAAAGGATCTAAAACAGAGCTTTAACGTATTGACCTCCCTCACCTTGAGCACGAAGGAGAACCTGAATGTCCGTCAAGAAGTGGAAGGAACCGACATCACGGTAGTATTTCCCTACCTCTCGGATTTCTCAAGCATAAAAGTTGAATTCGAAACCACCGGCGCGTTTGTCTTCCTCAACGGGAAGCAAATCGAAAGCGGAGCAAGCGCGGATTTCTCACAAAGCAGGGAATTGAAAGTGATAGCGTTCAATGGAGACGTGAGGACCTATAACATCACCGTAGTCAATTCGGGTCTGCCCGTCCTTGATTTCGAGACCAAGGAGAGCGTGGGCGACGATTGGGCGCTCGGACAATTCACCATCAAGGGCAGCGACGGAAAATCCTCTTTCAACGACTCCCAAACCAAACTGAAAGGTCACGGAAGCCACTTCAAAGAGAGTCTGAAGAACTCATACAACCTCAAATTCGACAAAAAGACTTCCATCTTAGGATTGCCAGCGGGCAAGAGATGGGTGCTCCTCTCCAACGCATACGACAAGACCCTGATACGTTCTTCCGTAGCGTTTGACATCGCCTCCAGCTCTCTCTTCTCCTTCCCTTGGATTCCGCAATCCAAGCCAGTGGAGCTGATTCTGAACGGCAAATACATGGGAAGCTACACATTAGTAGAGCAAATCCGTGTGAGCGAAGAACGTGTGAAAGAGGGCATCATCGTCTCCACGAATGATGTTTTGGAAGCGGACGACGACGCTTTCAAATCGGAGCAGAGCGGCATGGTGTTCGTCATGCGCGACCCAGAGACAGGCGTATCGGGCACCAAGCTCATGCAGACACAAAAACTGATTGAGAAAATCGAAAAATCGATGATGGCGGGCAAGTCAGACTACCTAGACTATTTCGACCTGCAAAGCTTCGCTGACTGGTTCGTGTTCAACGAAATACTCAAAAACGAAGAGGCCATCTCCTCCAACGCCTACATGACCATCTCGCCAGACAACGTCATCAGCATGGGACCGATTTGGGACATGAGCAAAACGATGGGAGGCGAATACGGCGACGGATTCAAAAACTCCATCTTAGAGAATACGCCTTGGTTCAGCCACCTTCTGAAAGAGAGCAAGTTCAAAAGCCTCGTAAAGAGCAAACTGGCTGAGGTGATAAATGATAGGGCTTCCTTCGATAAAATCATTGAAAAGAGAGCCGAAACGGTGAAATATTCGGTCATGGGCGACACACAAGTGTGGAACAAACTTGGAGCGAACATTCTCGATAATGGTTCCGTCTCCAAGCAATACGACATGGAGGTCATCAAACTGATGAGCTGGTTGAGCAACCGTCTGGACTGGCTGGAATCGAACATGAACTATTAACGGACCCATTAAATTTCGAATAAGATGAAACGATATATCATATCATACGCGCTTTCAATGCTCGCCGTCATCCCGGCGACAGCGCAAAAAGAGATTGAAGCAGGAGGAAATGGCGAGACTGAGTACTTCGATTGGGACAAGGTCGACAGCGTCCGCTACGGGAAGGAGAACCAATACATCGATTTGAACTTTCCGGTGGATGACATCAAAAAAATCACCTTCTCGATAAAGGAGAAAACGAACATTTCCAACACCGACCAAGCTGTGACCGGCAACGCCCTCGAACGCGTCTATATCACGGCGGAAGCCAACCAAGGAACAATACTAGCGGACGTCGAAGGAACGAAAAGCGGGAATAGTTTCTCCCTCTTCGTACCTTATCTGACAGACTTCTCCCAATTAGCCATCTCCTTCACCACGAAAGGAACTGTATATGTCGAGAAAGCCTTGCAGAAGAGCGGTGTGACGAAAAACAACTTCGGCAAAGAACTTACCTATAAAGTGGTCGCATCAACCGGAGAGACAAACACATATACCATCAAAGTATATAATTCCGGACTTCCTGTGGTCAACATCAAAACGACCGATAAAGAGGCGCTCTCATCCAATTGGTCCGCGATGTGTCCGATGGAGATCAAAGACGCGAAAGGAAAGATCAAGTACACAGGCGACCTAAGCCTGAAACTCAAAGGCGGTAAATATTCGCAAGCGGAGAAACGCTCTTTGGGTCTGAAATTGGACAAGAAAGCGAGCCTTTTAGGATTATCGCAAGGAAAACGCTGGACGCTCAACTCCAACAACGACGACGCCTCGCTTCTTAGAAACCAGCTCGGTTTCTTCATAGGAGCCAATTGGGCAGATTTAGATTGGACGCCTTCGGCTCTTCCCGTGGAATTGGTCGTAAACGGAGAACATAAAGGAAGCTACCTACTGAGCGAAGACCCACGCATCGCCGACGGAAGAATCAAGACAGGAACATTGCTTGAAATCTCGGACGACGTGGACGAGACAGATCCGCACTTCACCGCTTCGGAATCCAACCTCACATTCAAAGTGACAGACCCGGACGATGCGGATGTTTCCTCCCTAAAAGAGACAATCGACGCCTTCGAAAAAGCGCTTTACGGCTCCAACTTCAAAGACGCGAGCAGAGGATATAAAAGTCTGATAGACGTGAATAGTTTCGTGGATTGGTTCCTAATCAACGAAATATGCGGCAACAAAGACGCGGCATTCAAATCGAACTGCTTCCTCAACATAAACGCTGAGAAAAAGATTGTCATGGGTCCAACCTATACCATGGAAGACTTCATGGGCAATGAGAACGCGTCAGAAGAGGGATTCGTCATCAGAAACGAAGGATGGTTCGCCAGATTATTCGAAGATCCGTCATTCGTGGAACTTGTGGTAAAGAGGTTCGATGAAATAAAAGGCAACGTGAAACAACTCAGCGCCGAAGCGGAATCGATGAGAACGGAAATCGCCCTCTCCTACGAAGCAGACCAAGCCCTTTGGAGCAACGGGAAAGCGAACAACCAAGAGAGTGAAATCTCCAATACCATAAAATGGTTGGAGAAGAGAATCGAATGGCTCGACGGGCGTTTCCAAAACGATGCGCAGACGGCAAAGGAAGACAGGAACGGAAGCAACGAAATAAATAGCTTCTCCATAGAGAAAAACCAAAACGGCAACGCCTTATTGTCCGATTACAAAGCGACGATAAACGGTAATAACATAGACGTATTCATTCCATACCTTGTAAAATTCGATTTGAAAGCGAGCTTCAACACCTCATCAGGTGCCAAGGTATACGTGAACGGAGAGGAGATCAAGAGCGGCTCCAGCATAGTAAACTATCTGAAACCTGTCCTCTTCAAGGTAGTCTCCTCATCGGGCGATGTGAGAACCTACAACGTGAACGTCCACAACAGCGGATTGCCTGTCCTCTACTTAAACACGCCGAACAATAAAGGCATCACATCCAAGACCGAATGGATAGACAAGACAGACATGGTCATGTACAACAAGGACGGATCCATCAACTACGATTCAGGTGAAGACAAGGTACAAGTGAAAGGACGCGGAAACTCCACATGGGACGCCAGCGACAAAAAACCATACGCCATCAAACAAAACAAGAAGACGGAAGTGTTAGGTATGCTGGAACATAAAAGATGGGTCTTGATGGCCAACTACTACGATGCCACATTCTTGAGAAACGAAATGGCTAATTTCTTAGCCAAAAGATACACGACTGCCGATTGGGCGCCGAGCGGTTTCAACATAGAACTAGTATTGAACGGTAAACATGTCGGCAACTACTACTTCTGCGAACAAGCAAAAATAAACGACGCCAGAGTGCCGGGACAATACTTGGTGGAGGCCGACTATAAAATCAAATCCACAGGTGGTGGCGGTATGTTTAATATGTGGGGCAACAACAGTGGTAACGACGATCCAGGCTACCAATTCGAAGGCGAGAAGAGTAAGAACGTATTCAACGTGAAACACCCTGAAGTACCAGACAACAGCCAAGAGCTGCAATACGTGAAAGGTAAGATCAATGACTTGGAGAACGCACTCTACGGAGGCAATTGGAATAAGGTAAAAGAATTGATAGACCTTCCAAGTTTCGCGGACTGGTACGTCATCAAAGAGTTGAGTAAGGACTATGACGGAAACATGTTCACCAGCTGCTATTGCCACATCATGGAAGACGGCATCATCCGCATGGGTCCGGTATGGGATTTCGACTTGGCATTCGGAGGAAACCCGTTTGAAAACATGTTCGGCGGCGGAGGCGGCATGTGGAATATGGGAGGCGGCGGTACCGACTACGCTTGGTACAACGAGCCACAAGATTATTACATCGGCGCCAAGGAACAAGCGACCGGCACAAACTGGTTCCTCAAATTCTTCGAGCAAAAAGAGTTCCTGAAGTTAGTGAAGGAGCGTATAGATTGGATGGTGGAAGACATGGACGTCATCATGGACTACATCGACCAAAAAGGGAAAGAAGTAGAACTTTCAGCCACAGTGAGTCAATCCAGGAACTCTGCCGGAGGAGGAGGCTTTAGTATGTGGGGAGGACAATCTTCGGGTTCCAACGTGACCATCGAGCAATACCAATCAGACGTAAAAGTCATGAAGGATTTCATCAAAAACAGACTTCTTTGGATTCAGGAAGACCTTAGAAAGAGAAACTTATAACTTCGTTGTTTTCATGAAGAGAATGCGGTCGGGGTAGAAACAATGCCTCGCCGCATTTTCGTTTTATAGCGTTAACGATGAACGCAAAGGTGGATGACAACTAATGCGCGCGCAGAGTTCGATTAGGGGTTAAGCAATCACAGGAATCGATTAAATACCATAAAATTATTGGCGTCCGCTAAACTAGAAAAGGCATACCAAATATTCGGCAACATGAGTAAATTAATGGTGTCCGCTAAACTTGAAAAGGCGTACCAAAATAGTCAGCGATGCCA
>CALCUH010000218.1 GCA_937907165.1 uncultured Bacteroidales bacterium
GCCTCCAATTCCGCCAAGTGTGTCCGCCGTGCGTCTCGAAGTATTCATGGCGGAATCGGTTCGTGTCCAGCATTTGGCAGAATTCCGCATTTTCGTTGTAGAGAAAATCGTCTTTCCCGATGGCTATCCAGTAGAGTTCCGGTTTCCTGGCGAATTGTGTCCGTAACTTATTCATGAAATTTTGGTAGATCGGGGTATCTCCTTGTCCGTGGTTGATCGCCGCGGAGAAGAGTCCGACGTAGTTGAAAAGGTCTGGATACTCTTTGGAAATCTGCATGGCGTGGAATCCTCCCATGGAGAGACCGGCGATGGCTCTGGATTGTTTCCTCGGCGTGGTGTGGTAGTTCTTGTCTATGAAGCGCACGATGTTCGGGAAGGATTGTTCGAACCAGCCGTCGGTTGTGTGGGGCAGCTCGATGGTGGGCACTATGTAGCCCTCCGGTCCGTAGCCCGGCGCCGCCTGCAGGTCCATGTTGCCGTTGGGCATCACCACGATCATCGGTTTCGCCTTGCCTTGCGCGATAAGGTTATCCATGATTTGCGCCAGATTCCCTAAGGTGAGCCAAGACTCCTCGTCGCCTCCCATGCCGTGGAGCAGATAGAGCACGGGGTATCTCAGTCCGGATGTCTCATATCCGGCGGGCGTGTAGACGCTCAGTCTGCGCTCTTTGCCCGACGCTTCGCAGCGGTACCAGATGCGGGAGACGGTCCCATGGGGAACATCTTGGAACTTGTATATCTCGCTTTCTCTTCCCCCTTCGACGAAGAGCGTGCTCTTCATGGAAACCACATCCCTGACCGTATAGACGTTCGACGGATCGGGAATCTGCATTCCGTCCACGATGAACGTGTAACTGTATAAGCCTGGCTTCACGGGCTGGCGGGTGGTGAACTCCCATACGCCGGTGCCTACTTTACGCATGATAGCCGAACCTTGCATCTCCACAATCTGCCCGTCTTTTACGGTCGTCTCTTTGGGAAGAAAATCACCTGTTACGGAGACCGATTTCGCTTGCGGCGCCTTCAGACGGAAGGTCACGGTCTGGTTGGCGTTGATTTCCGGGGAGGTGGTCGGTGTCTGCCACCATAAAGCTTCCTGTGCGTGCGATTGAAGAATGCAAAGGAGTAGGAGCAAAGAGCTTATGAATCGTTTCATCGTTTCGTGTGTCATTATTTGTTCGGACAAAGATAATGGATTATTGTTTCTTTCCGCTTTATTTGTGTGACGATATAAAAATAGTCAAGAATCGCACGAATGTTTTGTGGTAAAACTATATTTTTGCGTAAAAATTAAATCGATATGAAAAAATTATTGCTTTGGCTTATAATGGGTCTTTTATGCGTCGCTAATGTGACGGCTAAGGATATAGAGGAGAAACCGATTCATGCTTTGGTGATGGTCGAGGGCGGTTATTCCCACTCGTTCGGGAATTGGAGCGATTCGGATTTCATGGATTACTTCGATAGTTACCATCGGCAGATGAGGAACGGTTACACCTACAAGGCGGAGGCTTTCGGACAGTTGCCTATCGGTTTTAGCCTCGGTGTCGTCGCCTCCCGCAAACGATATGACGCCTCTGAGGATAATTTGATAAATTCTTATAAGGAGGAACAAGAGATTGGGTACATCGGTCCCGCCATTGGTCTTGCGGAGTATTTCGGTCCCGGCATTCTGTTTGCCGCGACTTCTTGCGGATTTACCCATTTCTCTGACAAATACCATACCACTGAATATCGCACGAACGAAAGTTATTCTGATCGTTTTAGCAATGGGGCGTTCGGGTATGAGGTTGAGCTGAAATATATGTTCTGTTTCGGTGATTACCTGATGGTCGGCCCGTCTATCTCCTATTTCGGGTGTGAAGTGAATATAAATAACGATTTTTGGTCGAGTGAATATCTTTCCTTGAACGGCTTTACGGTCACCGCTTCGATAGGAGTGCATTTCTAGTTGGTCGCACTTCTCTGTTCGCGGTCTATTCCGCTTGGAATGGATATTGATTTTAAATTTTGTTGAGAATTGTTTTTTTTTGTATGTTTACGTGATAAAAGGAGATGATTATGAAAAGATTAGTGATAAATATGTTGGCGCTCCTCTCATTCGCTTCCACGATTTCGGCTGCGGAGAGTGACGGTGCCCCTGACGGCGTGGAGATTCGTACGGTGAGAGTGGGTACGTTCAGCCAGAATGATGAGGCCTTGAAAGGTAAGCAATATGTGATGGGGGATGAGCGTGTCTATTTTACCGAATTTGATGACCAATCCAATACTTTATTGTTGCGGACGGATAAGTGTTTCGCCCGTTATTCTTTCGAGAAGAATGCGTTTCTTTGGCGTTTCGACTTGCCTAAGGATTACCCTGCCCATTTCGTTGGAGACGGAATCCTCACGTTTGGCGAGGAGGAAATCGTCTATCTGGACCGGAACACGGGTGCGCAGCTATGGAGTCGCCCGATTTTAGACGGTGTGCGCTTCTATGAATATTTCATGGAGAATCCTTCCACCATGTTCGCTGTGACCACGACGTTGAGGCAGATTGATATGCAGACGGGTAAGGGATGGGAGTTCGAAGTGGATAAGAAACTTCGTATCAAGAGCGCTTCCAAACCTAACTATGTCGGTGCGGGTATGCGGTCGCTTTTCGGACCTGCTGATCAGATGATGGCCGCTTCTTTGATATCGGTCGAGATGGATGGTTCCGAATATAGTTCGCAATATGTGCAGGAGGGCGATTACATCTATTACGCTAAGCCTAACGGCGTCATCAAGATGGAGAAACAGACGGGTAAGAAGTTGTGGGAGAATTCCCTCTCTTTTAACACGAACGGTGAGGGCGCTGTATTCGCTAAGGATGATACCACCATTTTCTTTATGAACAAGGGTGCTCATAGCAGTTGGGGAACGGTGGAGCCTTATTTCAGGGCGATTTACAAAGAAAACGGTAAGCCGGTGGCTGATACTTTGGACGTGCCTTATGGCGACGAGGTGAAGGGATATGAGTTCAATACGTTCATGGAGGCTGACAGCATGGTCTACGCTTTGGGTGGCGGTCGCATATCGTTGATTTCCAAGGATTCATTAGCCATTAAAGAGGATATTCTTGTCAAGGGTTCGGGCAATGTCCGCCTTGATGTCTTGTTGGATGCGAAGAATTTGTATTATGGCGAAAATTCGACGTTCTCTTCCGTTTATGATTCAGCTTGTGTATTCGTCTGCACGGGTGGTGAACTGCTTGCGGTGAGGAAGGAACATCTGACGGTATTGAACCGCTATGATATGGGTAACGTCTGGAAAAAGCTTATTGAAACGGATAAGTTCGCTTTGTATACGAGAAACGGTTCTTCCGTTTTCGTCAACGTGAATACGGGTGACTATATCGTTGAGACTAAGACCATCACGGAGGCTTGCCTCCGAAACAATTGCTTGTGCGCGGTTGTGGATGGCGTCTACACTGAAATTAAGTTGAATGATATCGTGAAGCCGGAAGTGCAGAAGGGTAAGAAGAGAAGATGATGGATTTGTAGTGAGCGCTGGAGAGGGACGCGTGTGGGGCATTTGCCGCATAGGCGTCCTTCTTGTTTCTTGCCTCTCCATTGTTAGGATTCTCCTCTTTGCTTATCTTTGTGATGGAATTCCCCGAACCTTTTTCGAAACAATCGAAATGTACTACTGTTCATGAAACATTCGAACATCCCTATATTCATTCCCGAATTGGCTTGCCCGCACCAATGTGTTTTCTGCAACCAGCGGGAGATCAGCGGTCAGCAATCAGTTCCTCAGCCTGAGGAGATTCCTGCCATCATCGAGACGTACCTCTCTACGATGAACGACGGTCGTGAGGTGGAGGTCGCTTTCTTCGGTGGCTCTTTCACGGGCATCCCGCTTGATTTACAGGAGCGTTACCTTGCGCAGGCTTTCCGCTACTATAAGGAGGGGAGGGTTTCTGGCATTCGTCTCTCTACTCGTCCCGACTACATCAACGACTCTGTTTTGAATCTTTTGGAACGCTATGGCGTGAAGACCATCGAGCTGGGGGCGCAGTCCACCAACGACGAGGTGCTTCTGGCGTCGGGTAGGGGACACAAGAGCGAGGCGATCCGCTCCGCTTCGGAGATGATTTTGAAACGAGGCTTCCATTTAGGTTTGCAGATGATGATAGGCTTGCCGCATGACACGTACGAGCGCTCCCGGCAGACGGTGGAGGATATCATCGCCTTGGGGGCGGACAATACCCGTATCTATCCGACATTGGTTCTGAAGAATACGCAACTTGCGAAATTCTATGCGGAGGGGAAGTACGTTCCGCTCGATTTGCCTACCGCCGTTTCATGGGCGAAGGAGTTCTTCCTCCGCTTCGAATCCGCGGGGTTGACCGTCTTGAGGGTCGGTCTCCATCCTTCTGAGGAACTCGATTACAACAAATCGTTGCTGGCGGGACCTTACCATAAGTCCTTCAAGGAATTGGTGATGTCTGAGGTGTGGGCGGATATTCTGAAAGAGAAGTTGTTGAATATTGACAATCAAAATATTATGATTCGTGTGAATCCTTCTCAAATTAACTTCGTTTGGGGCTATGGGGGCTCGAACAAGGCTTTGTTTGAACGGAAGGGTATTCATGCGAAGATAGTGGGCGATAATCGTTTGGAGAAGTATGAAGTGCAGGTTAGCTGTTGTTGACGCGCGTTGCGGAGAGAAATTGGTGGAGCCGCTCCATGATTTCGCCGAGGAGGTTTTTCTTTTCCGTAGCGAAGGGGTGACCTATGAATCGGTCTCATGTCATCCCGACGTCTTCCTCTACCAGCACGAAAGGGAGGTCGTCGTGGCGCCTAATACGCCTCGCACGTTGCTGGAGAAGTTGGATGAGTTGGGGATTCCCTATTGGGTCGGACACTCTTCTGTCGGCGATAAGTTGGAGAATTCTTGCTTCTACAATTGCCTCTCTACGGGAACGGATTTCTTCCTTCGTGACGGTTTTGCTGACGAGATCATCCTTGCCTTGAACGCTTCAAGACGCAAGGTTCTCTTGCCCCAGTCATACGTGCGTTGTTCCATGCTCCCTTTGACCGATAGGGCATTCATCACCTCCGATGCGGGCATCCGTAAGGCATTGGTTCGGGAGGGTTACGAGGTGTTCCTCTTCTCTCCCAAGGAGATTCGCATTCCCGTTCACGCCTACGGATTTTTGGGCGGAACTTGTGGGAAAATGGGCGATAAAGTGATTTTTTTAGGCAATCCGCTGAAGCATGGAGACGGTGCGGATCTCTGCCGTTTTGTTGAGGCGCATGGCTTGGAGGTTGTTCCGTTGGCGGACCAATTCCTGTACGATGGCGGCGCTCTCTTTTTCTTCGAGTAAAGGGAATATTTTTCTTGAATAGTTATTAATTTCGCGAAAGAAATGGCGGAACGGAGGAGTTTCCGCCGCATGGAGATGCATTTAGGGGCAAGTCCAGCATTTCGCTACTGAACTCGACTCATAATAATATTTTTAATTTTTAAGGAGGGTAATATTATGGGAGCTGCAGGTAACAAAAAACCTAAGGGTTCAAAGACAGGAAAACATACTCCTGCCTATGCTGTAGAGGAGTCTAAAAACTCTGATCTTACATTCAACAAGAAGAAGAAATAACGCTTGGGATTGTAAGGATAAAGGAGGCTTTCACGGATGTGAGGGCCTCCTTTGTTGTTGCGGTGTATTAGGCTAACATTCCTATTCTATTGACGGGACGTTATATGGAATGAATATGAAACCTAATGTGAAGAGTCTGCTTAATATGATATATCTATTTTACTAACACCTTGTTCTTGTTGATGATATACAATCCCTTGGACATATTTTCCATATTAGGATTTTTGTGAACGAGACGACCGTGAATATCAAAGATATATTCGTCGGAATGGTCTGAGCTGATATCTTCCACTCCTGTCGCACCACTTCCATTATAGAGAAGTTGGAAATGGTCGTATGCTACCCAGTCGGCGGATACGATAGCTTGCTTACGGATTCCAAGCCTCAAAGTGTCCCCCTTGTTGATATCAATGCTCACAGAGACGGGTGCGAAGGCGCTTGCGTTATTGAGTGCGGAAGAAGCCTCTTTGAGATTGTCCGGGTAGGTGTATGGATTGTATGTGTAGGCGGATGAACTGAACAAGTTGGGCAGTGGGGTGGTGACGTCGTTCATATAGAGTTGCGCGTTGAGTGTCGAGACGTTGTTGCTCCGCCATGCATTATAGCCTGCTTCGATTGAACCTGCTCGATAGAAGGCTTTGCATGTGAGGGTGTAGGTGCCTGCGGGAAGGTTTGAGAGCTCTTGCCAGATGTCGAATGGACGAGAATATTGTTCCGCGGTCTCGTTGGCATAGCCATTGTAGGCGACACTGAGGTCGGCTCCCTGCCATCCCACGTTGTAGCGTGTGAAAGAACTGTTGGTGATGAGGAAGGTGAGGTTGGCTGGCTGACCGTTTTGCGCGAGCTTCAGCTGGGCTTGTTGATAGGTGGTTACCGCTTCCGTTAAGGCTACGTATGCGTTGTTGATTGCGGAGGTGGAGGAACTACTTGAGTTGAGAAGACGTTCCGCCGTGGCGTAGGCTTGCTTTAGGTCGTTATCTTCGGTGTCGTTTACGTAGTTCTTCACTTCCTTCACTAAGTTCTTGAATGCCTGACGATCCGCATCGGAGCTTTCGTAGCGGTCGGCATACTCCATTGCCGTAGCGCGTCGTCCTATCTCCATCACCTGTTCGGCTGAGAGTGCCGTGTCGAAGATGAGGAAATCGTCGAACAAGGCGTTCTCCATGATAGCGTCCGAACTGAATGGCGAGTGGCCGATGGAAAAATGGGTGATGTCGTTGATGAACGATGACGGTTTCAACTTCATGGTCATTTCGTTTTGGAGGTGCCCGTCAACATAGATGCGTCCGGTGTTGCCTTGTTGTGTGTAGGTGATGTTGTGCCAGTCGCCGATGCTGATGCCGGAGTATGAGTGCGCTCCTTCGGTGCTTCCGTCCTTGATTTCGTAGTACCAGTCGCTGTTGCCGCCGGTATTGACAAGTCCGATATACTGATCGGTGCCTCGTTCCATGGCGTAAGCCCAACAGAATTTCTCCGTGTTGTTTCCGATGCGTTGTAGCATATTAATGCTTATGGTGTAGTCTTCTACAGATGCAAGCACTTTTTTAGCGGCGGTCACGGGTATCTCCATATAGCTGCCTTCACCCTTGCCTCCTGTGGCGAGCACGTGGTTACCATCATCGAGGGTGATGATGGATGCCTGTCCGATGAGGTCGCAGCTATATGTGCCGCCATCATCTATGGGTTTCCCGCCTTCGAAGGTAAAGCTAAGGACTGGTTCTGGAAGTGGTTCCGAAATTGACGGTGTGGCGTTATTGACTTGCAGTCGTATCACACCTACGGAATAGGCGGGAGATGTGTAAGCTATGGTGCCATCTTCCTGGATGGTCAATTGTTGGGTGCGGGGTACGATGTGTTGGGGATTTGTCGTGGTGTTCTCGTCGGTGCCGTAGGTGGCGGAGAGTATTTCCGCTTCGGCGCTTTCGGCTTGACCGTTAGAGAGGGAAAGCGTAACCTTCTTCTGACTACTGGAAGGGTTGACTAACTTAACGTACATTGTGCCAGTTTCATCGTTGAGGCTGGCTGAAGTGTAGATGGTCCGGGCGCCGTATGTGCGGAGATTGGCGTCGATGATAGCTTCCCCGTCGAGATAGCAGCGCACGTGCTGTCCCTCCTTTTTGATGCGGATGGTATATTCCTTCCCTGTGGTAAGCGCTCCGGTCTTTTCTCCGAGGACGCTCTTGACACCGTTCTGGCATTGCTCCACGGCATGTTTTGAATTGCTCCATCCGCCGAGGTTGAGCCATGCGAAGTTGTTTTCGTCGATGTAGTTGAATATGATGAGGAACCCTTCAGAACCGCTTTGTTTCGTGGCGTGAACCGTCATGTCGAGGTCCGTCAGGTCGTAGGCGGTGTTCGACACACAGCGGACATCTGTTTGTGAGGCGTTCGTCTGTTTGAAAGTGCCATTATTGATGCTCCACGAACCAAGAGAGGTGGTCCAGTTTGCGGAGGATGTGTTGTTGCCCGTGATGACAGTGCCATCCGCGATTTTCGCCTGTAAATTTGTGAAGGTGGCGGCGGTGGACCATGTGGCGAAACCGATGGAACCTCGGTTTGAGTTGACGTTGGTGCCGTTCCCTTTTTCCGTCCAGTTGATATTTTGTTTCCCTATATTGTTTGAGAACATCTTCTGAACGTAGTACGAAGGCGTTCCATAACACATCGAACTGTTGAAGCGTATCATGTCGGGGCGCCAATTGAAATTGTCCTCGTGCGTGAAGATAGGCGCATAGCTCATCATTCTGACTGCCTCGCTATTGTTTTCGCAGCCCTGCATAAACACGGCTTCACCAATGGCTGCGTTCATGTTTCCAAGGACTCCATACTCCTTCGTCACGGCATATTCGCCCACATAGATATGGGTAGTGGATTTGGATTGGTTGTCGTAACGGTTATATTGACCGATGAAGAAGTCGGGCGATTCGTAGTAGTGCTCGTCTTTCAGTTCTACGGGTTCTGTGATGTCGTCGAACAAGTAACTGTCGGCGATGAGATGCAGATTGGGCCAGCGAGTCTTGATGGCGTGGTAGAACTGCATATAGCGCTTCATGTAGTCTGTGCGGTTGAGCATGAACTCCTGTTCGTTCCCGATTTCTATGTATTTCAAGTTGAATGGTTCAGGGTGCCCGTTCTTGGCGCGCAGGCGACCATAGTAGGTTCCCGTGTCCCCGTTGGCATACTCGATGGCATCGAGCGCCTCCTGAATGAACGGATCGATATCGTTTTCATCAACCCTCCAATCGTGTCCGATACCGATGTTCACCACGAACATGGCGTTCGCTTCGAGGTCTTCAGCCAGTTCGAGATATTCGTGGTAGCCCTGTCCGTCGGTCACCTTATAATCCCAGTTGCGGTTCATGTGGCCAGGACGTTCCTCGATGGGACCGATGGTTTTCTTCCACTCAAAACGGTTGGTTTGTCCGTCGCCCCAAGAACCCTCAATGTAGCAACCTCCCGGGAAGCGCATGAAACGTGGGTGCATATCGGCCAACATCTGAGCCAAGTCTGGGCGGCAACCGTTTTTGCGACCCTTGAACGTGGGCGGGAACAGGCT
This sequence comes from uncultured Bacteroidales bacterium, assembly GCA_937907165.1. GTDB lineage: Bacteria > Bacteroidota > Bacteroidia > Bacteroidales > Paludibacteraceae > UBA1181. The sequence goes on from CALCUH010000218.1 coordinate 9,183, forward strand.
GACTACATCTAAAAAGATAACGCCTGCCTTGTCGCCTTTCAGCGACATGTAACCCTTGGTATCCGAACCCGTGGCGGTGATTTTAGCGGTATATTTCTGCCATTTCTGCGTGGCCTTTACACTGATGGTCGCACGCCCTAAATTTTGCCCGTTCGCATTTTGTAGTTCCGCGACGATATTACCGTTGTAGTTATCCTCGGCGCGAAGCCAGAAAGAGAGGTCGTATTCGCGACCGTTAACAATGTTGATGCCCCAGTAACCCTCGTTGCGAATGCCGGCGTTATCGGATTTCAAGTTGACTTTCAGTGCGCGCAACTGAACAGCGTTGAGCAATTTGTCGGTTGTGAGGCTCATGGAAGCGTTGCCCACAGTGCTCCAGCATATAGGGCTATCCATATCTTCCTCGAAGGAACGGTTGCGGACCAATTCCGCATAGAGTCCTCCGTCTCCGGCATGGTTGATCTCCTCGTAGAAGATGCCGTAATGGTCCTCCGTGACGAGATCGCCACGACTGTTCATGTCAAATTTGAATTCTATCTGTGCTTGCACGGATGTGGCGCAGAGTACGAGAAGGATTAGAGAGATGAATCGATGTCCTGCTTCTGTGATTCTTGAAAAGTGAAGTTCCATTTCTGTTTTTGTTATTAGGAGGATTCTAAAAATTCATTCCGTGGAATGGATTATGAAAACTACAGTGTTATGCTCTAAATTAAACTTGGCGACATTTCGAAAACGTCTCCGCAATATTACAATAATTTGAATCCATCGCCAAATATAATCGTTATTTGTTGTGTATCGGCTCTTCTGCTCGTATTGGTCATGACGGAAAGCTTCTAGTATCCCGCTAATAATCCAGTTATAAAAAAAGCCGAACGTTTCCGCTCGGCTTTTCTAAATTATCTGTTAGAAAAAATTATCCTACTCTAGAACCATTAGCCACCTTCTTGGAAACGGAGGTGACCACCAATTTACCGTCTTGGTCTACGGCCGACATGATCATGCCTTGGCTCTCGATGCCCATCATCTTGCGAGGAGGGAAGTTAGCCACGAAGAGGATTTGCAGTCCGACCAGCTCTTGTGGGTCCGGATAAGATTTCGCGATACCCGAAAGAATGGTACGTCCGCCCATGCCGTCGTCAATCT
>CALCUH010000219.1 GCA_937907165.1 uncultured Bacteroidales bacterium
ACTTTGAAAACCTTCTGCAGGAAGCGAACAATGAGCTCGTGGTCCAGGCGAAAAACGAAGGCAGGGTGTGTGTTGCATTCACATGCGAGAATACTCCGGAGCCGCTGTTCAATCTCGGCAGCGCCTTCTCTGTCCGCCTGTCCGCACCTAACACCGGGTCCATGGACATAGCTACATATTACATGACCAGATTCCTCTGCGAGACGAGCCGCGCCCTGCTTGAGCGCGCCATCGAGGGCGGCTTCAATTTCACCGACTGCCTGATCGCGCCCGACGGCTGCACCATGATGAACCGCGCGGCGGAGACGGCGGCTCCGAAAGCTGTGGATGTGTTCGCCAACGCGATTTCTAATATGTCCATCGCTGATGGTGAGGATATCCTTTTCGACCGTTATCAGTCGAAGAACGCTGCTGTAAAAAGCGGAAGTGATGAATTCAACGTGGGCTCGGTTGCGTTCGGTACGAACAATTCGGCAACCGCTTATTTGTACGACAATACTTACTCGGGCTTGAAGAGTTCCTTCTCTCCTGTGATTGACGGAGTGATTGATCAAGTTTCAGTTGGTAGTCTTACTTTAAATGACGCATGGAGCGGATTCACCCGTGGTTTCAATAAGGTGATGGAATACAAAAACACGACGGCTGGAAAGTTGTTGATTGCCGGGTGGAAAACAGCTAATGTCTTCACTGACAGCAACGAAAGCGCGGAGTTGTGTGAAATGTTGGATGCGAGCGTGGCTATTCAGGATAATTCGTTGGGCGGTTATGTGACGGGTAAGGCGTTGACTGGTTTGTTCACAAAAGTGGCTGACAAGGAGGTTGATATCCGCACGAATGCGGCTGCCCGTACTTCTGATTTGCTGAAGAGGGTATTCGGCCGTTTGGATGAATGATTCGTCTGAGTCGGGCATTGGACGGCTTGACCGAGCTTTTCTATCCGAGGATTTGCGTCGGTTGCGGGAAACGTCTGTTGCGGGACGAATCGTACCTCTGCTTGAATTGTCTCTCCTCGTTGCCGTTGGCGCGAGTGCATGAGACGCCAGATAACTTTGTGGAGCAACATCTGTACGGGTTCCCGTACATTGAGTCGGCGACGACGTTGATGCTATTCGAAAAGGAGTCCGCCGTTCAGGAGGTTCTTCACGAGATAAAATACCATGGCGCCAAAGAGTTGGCGAGAAGCATGGGACGTATGTTGGGTAGGGAGTTGCGTGACGGACGTTTTTCCTCCGTCGATATGATCATCCCGATTCCCCTTCATCCGAACAGGTTGAAATGGAGAGGTTACAACCAGAGCGAGTGGCTATCATTGGGTTTGTCCGATGAAATGGGCGTGCCTGTGCGCACCGATTGCGTCGAGCGGGTGGTGGAGACTTCCACGCAGACCAAGAGGAACGCGGAGGAGCGATGGGAGAATGTGAAAGGCATTTTCGCATTGAAAAAGGATGTCCCTCTGGATGATTTTCAAGGAAAACATCTGCTGCTGGTGGATGATGTCATCACGACGGGCGCCACAGTCATGGCTTGCGCTTCCGCCCTCTCCTCCATAGAGAATGTGAAACTTAGTGTCGCCTCTTTGGCGGCTGTGAATTAAATTGAATAAATTATTAACATTAAATTATTTTAGAAATGAAGAAAATTAAATTTTTGCCAGTGCTCATGGCTTTGTTTATGGGTTTGACTTTCGGTTTGACTTCTTGCGGTGATGATGACGATGATAGTTCATCAAACAATGGTGGTACGGAGTTCGTCGAGACTGATGTTATCGAGAGTGGTCGTAATTTCTATAGCGATTTGGAGAAGGCTGCTAACGGAAGCGATTCTGACAAGCTCCGTGTTGCTGCTGATGCGTTGGATTACACAAAGAATAAGGATAACGCTGCGTGGACTTCTAACTTCTTGGCTGGTGTCGTAATGCAGAAATATGGTGTGGACGATTCCAATGTTGCTAAGACTCAGGAATATATGAACAAGGTGGCTGATGTTAAGGGATTGTTGGACAATGGCATTAACAAAGAAAATGTTTCTGAGGCATTGATTAAGTTGGCTACATTTATCGCATCTAAATAAAAATTTATATTGCCATGAAATTCACGAAGCTTATTATCGCAGCAATTTTGCCGGTTTCAATCTGTGTATGCTCTTGCGACGACGAGGAGAGTGTCGATAGCACGAACTTGGGGCGCACGGTGGAATTTCCTGAAATGAGCGCACAGGAAAGGGGATACAATAATGGTGAAATCTTAGGGAAAGCATTGCTCTCCATGTGTGATACTATCGCATCTATGAAAGCTAAAAATATTCCTTCGGATTCTCCGATTTTTGCGGGAATGTTGACTTCTCCATATTCGAAGTTGCAGCGCCCTTATGTTCTTTATCAGGAAAACAAGGCGGATAGTCTTTGGATGTTGGGCTTCAAGGAGGGCTTCGGTACCCTTGCAGGTGTCGTGGCTGATTCGGAATCGTACAACATGATTTTCGAAGCACTCGAGAAAGTCAATTTCGATACGATTGACTATCCGTATAATTCGAACTTGGCTTTGCAAATGGGCGATATAATAGCTAAGAACAAAAAATAATATTTTTGCGTGTCATAATGGGAAGTGTGTACGGATTATTCCGCCCACGCTTCCTTTTTTTAACGGATTAGGGTATGATAGACCAAGCTACTGTCGACCGCATTTTTGATGCGGCTCAGATTGTTGATGTGGTGTCGGATTACGTCACTTTACATCGACGGGGGGCGAATTATACGGGCCTGTGCCCTTTCCACGACGAGAAGACGCCTTCCTTCTCGGTCTCTCCTGCTAAGAACATTTACAAGTGCTTTGGTTGCGGAAAGGGCGGAAATCCCGTCAATTTCGTCATGGAACTTGAAAACCTATCTTATTACGAGGCGCTGAAATTCCTTGCGAATAAATACCATATCGAAATTCAGGAAGAGGAACTCTCCCAAGAACAGATCGAACAACGCACGGAGCGGGAGAGCATGATGGCTGTGACGGAATGGGCGCAGCAACAATTCACGAAGAACCTTTTTGAGACGCAGGAGGGACAATCCATCGGTCTCGCTTATTTCGCCCATCGCGGCTTCCATGAGGACACGATTCGTAAATTTCAATTGGGCTATGCGTTGGATAAACGTGACGCTTATACCGTATTGGCTCAGGAGAAGGGGTTCAAACGTGATTATCTGGAGAAGGTGGGCTTGACTATCGTGAAGGATGATAATTATGCGTTTGACCGTTTTCATGGCCGTTCGGGCCGGCGTGCTGGAGCAGATCCCCATTGAATTTTCCGAACAGTCCGCC
>CALCUH010000220.1 GCA_937907165.1 uncultured Bacteroidales bacterium
TAACATAGAATGCGATTATTACATATTATTAATTAAATAATACATTTTTTTTGAATTGTTTAACCCATAAAAAGTTTAGCGGAGAGTAATAATAAAATTATCACTCTCAAAGTGAGAAGGATGAATGGTGAATGCGAGGAAGAGCCTTAAATAGTTTCCGCAAAAGAGAGGGCGGGAAGGATATTATTCGTAAATTCGCGTATTAACTTATTAAAACTTATTCAGGTATGAAAAATTTCTTTTTTTGTGTAATGTTGGCGTTATGTACGCCTGTTTTTTTGAACTCTTGCGGTGACGACGACGAAACCGAGACAAACGATCAACACAACAAATCCAAAACAGCGGACGTGTTCGCCTCTAATGTGATGGCAAACGACACTTTCATATCATTATATGACATAGAAGTTCGCTACATCGTAAATGGTGACACAACCACGGAGACAGTGGACATGACAACCGCGCAAGACGATTCAATAACGCTTCTTAGCGGCAAATCGATTCTCATGAAGTCCCAAATCGTCTCTAAGACAATCAAAGAGCGTCCCGTCAAAGTAATTGTTATGGGCGTTCCTAAATCCAACTTCGGCGAAATCCTCACCTCCTTCAATAAGGAGAAGATTACCATCGCTTATTATGGCAGTACGATCAATGTAGACGCTGTCACACAAAATTCATTCTCCTCCGCCAACATTTCCGCCAACATCCAATTGGCCGAAGGCATAACGGTCGAAAAAATGAAAGCGTCAGAAAAGCTTTTAAACAGCATGAACGTAGAATAAAAACGAGACTGTTCGACAAACTTCGGACGTCATAAAAAAAACAGAAGACCATCGCAATGAGTTGCGGTGGTCTTTTGTTATGGAGAAAGTTATGTGCATACTGAAAGATGGCGCGATCACAACCAAACACATCGTATTAAGTTTTACAGTTTTAGGTAATCTTTCGGGAGTCAATGTCTTAGGGATACCGATTTTTGGTTATGTAAACTGAACTGTGTCAAGCTTGATTTTTAGATTAACTTGGCGACGTTTTCTTCTGTCAGGTGGGCATCCATCTCTCCCTCCGGAACTGCGTTTAATATGTTTTGGATCAACGGCGCAAACGCTCCGTCCTTGCCGAACATAGGCTTGCCTGCCTTTAACCCTTCGATTACCTCTTGGCGTATCGCCTCTAAACTTTCTTTCTCTTCCATACTTTTTAAACTTTGTCTTTGACTTTTTATTTTTTCTTGACACAGTTTAATTTACATTCTCGACGAATAGTCTCATCATAATAATTGGCAGGCTCAAAAACTTTAAATGTACTATCTTTATCAAATCGTTCTTTCCTTTTGTTTAACTTGTAGGGAATTATATTTGAATAAGTCTCATTCTTTTCAGCATCTAGTATTGAGAAACTATATCGAAGGGTTATTCTACATGGATAGTTCCGCATTAGAAATGTATCTATTGGATACATTTCTAATCGTTCACTTTTGCTTTCGACCGTGACGATTAAACTACGCTTTTGCAAATCCTGAAGCCTAAAATCGTGATATGGAGCGACTACAATCCATTCGTCATCGTCATAAATCTGAAGTTCACAAGACGTATAGATTTCTTTCTCTGTTTCGTTTTTTATAACATACGAAACACTATCATTGTTCACTCCGAGGACCTGTATGCTGACATTGTCTGACGCATACATATGTTGCATATATAAAATCAGTACAGTCAATAGAATTCTACTCTTCATTTTCCGCCCCTCCTTTTTTAGCATTTGTAACATGTTCTGGACTAGGATACCTTACCATAACTTCTATTTCCTTATAACCTTTGTCCTTATATGCTTTCAAAAGATCAAAGAATTCAGATGGCACCTCTACACACCCATGCGTATATCCTTTTTGAGAATCATGGAAATAGAATCTACCATCTCTCGTGTTTTTTTTCACATCTACAGGTTCTAGTCTCGCTCTCTCTTTCCCCCATGCCTCATTTGTATACGTCACATTCTCACCTTTTTCATTTTTAGTTTTCCCCAAAGGTGGTATCTGTTCAATTCCTTCCTCTTCATTCGTTTTTAATTCTCCAAAATATTTCCCATATTTATCTATGGGTTCTGCAACTCTATTGTAATCTGAGACCAAGTTTATTCGATATTTCCCCTCTACTGTTGGACCTCCATCTTTCACAATCTGATATTTTGCTTTCTGCAAATCCACCTTCTCTTTATGTCCATCTCTATATTGTACTTCTGTCACACCAAGTCCAGAAGCCGCATCGAATACAATTGGTTCCCCATCCGTGTTTCCATATTCTCCAGGATACCAATATACCTTATCTCCTGTACTCAATATCCAGTCATCTCCATTTATATCTAAAAACCACACTGGATTTCCCGCACAATAATTATATGAACTCATCCCCGAATATTTCATATACAGAGGATCCACACTCAACCACCTACCCAACCTCGTATCCAGCAACCGATACTCAGTAGTATAAACCCCTTCCGCCAAGTCACTCTCCTTTTCATGCCCCGTATATCCGAAACGATAATCACCCGAATTCCAGCTTCTTCCCGGCTCCGTCATACCAAACG
>CALCUH010000221.1 GCA_937907165.1 uncultured Bacteroidales bacterium
TATGTGAAGGAGCCCAATGACAAGATTGCTCTGGAGAAGGAGCTGATGGTGTGTGACTTGGATAGTGTCACCGCAACCTTTATTTTCAAAAACACGACGTCGGACACGGTTTCGGTTGATTGTGCGTTCCCGATAGATGTCAAAGTGCCATTTTCTTGTGAAGAACACGGTTGGAGTGGTGAAGTGAGTATGATGGTGAAGGGGTGGAACTATTCTTGTGTCGCCTTGAGAATGTTGTTGGGTACGAAGGATACATTCCGTCTTGAAGAGGTGCTTGATGATAAAGGAAAAATCTCCTTGAATAATCGTGTCAGGAAGTTGGTCCAAAAACATGATAAGGAGTTGCGGGTGATGAAATATGATTCTTATAATCGTTTTTTGGACGAGGTGTCGAGAAGTGAGTATGAGAAGTGGAGGTATACACCTTCTGACTACGCCGCTGATGATTGGGAATATTATCCTTACGCAAGAACTCCATACAGACCACAATGTGTTATCGAACAGGATGGGAAGTCTGTAGCTATTCAAAATGTGGGGATTGAAAGTAGTGTCTCGGAAAATGAATTTGCGATGAAATTACATTTTCACCATGAATTGAAATTTATGCCTGACGCCTATTCCAAGGTGATTGTAAAATACCATGTGGTCTCTGTGGACAGTATTGGACCAGGGGATGCTGGTTCTTATTGCTCTTACATGTACGACATTTCCACAGGAGGAACGTGGAAGGGAAATATCCACTCTTTTGTGTTGGTATCGAAAAATTGCAAAATGCGCAGTTTTTCGAAAAATCACAAGAATACGAATTTTAACTGTTTAAGTCGAGAAAGGTGGAGGTGTGGAATCTATTCCAAGAAAGAGTATAAACCTCAAAAAGGTGATTACTTCATGTTTAATTGGCATGAAACGCTTTTGCCTCTTGCTCCAGCCTTTGATGAACTTCATTCCGCAGTCGTGGAGAATGTACGAACCTCATCTTCCTGGTTGAATGTGGGGGCGTTGACCGATAAGAATCCAACCACTTCGTGCGTTATTCCGAATTGGCGAAATACATCGGTGGAATTTACATTGAAGGAAGATGCTATGGGACCCTTCCTTTGTAACGGGGAGTGCAATCCTATGACCAAGAAGCAATTGAAAGAATTAAAGGATAGCCTAAAAATGCAAGATGTTGTAAACTGGTATTACAATTCGGAGATTTTCTTCTTTGAAGAGCATAGCTGGGTGAAGCGAATTATGATGGAGAGCCTGGATAGACCGTCGGATACGTTCTTGTATGATGCTAAACATCTAAAATCCGGTGATTATCCTAGGGTGCTTGATTGGGAACGTATTGATGCTGTTAGTGGAATGACTTTTTTCCCTGCTGGCAGGTACCGTTTCTCCATCAAAGACTGTTATTCGGGTTGTGAGAAACCGGACACTGCCGTTATTTCGGAGTTGTGGTTTTTACCTACCGGAGACTTGCCGTTGATAATGGAGGAGGATAAGAAGAGTCCTTTTCCAATTTTTCAGCATTTGATGGATAGCATCAAGGTTGGTTCGTGGAAAGATAATGGTGAGTTTGTGTATGAAACATCCGCAGAAGATTGTATTGACTGCGAATCACAGGAAACTGAAAGTGACTTTTATGATAACGAGTCTGATTCTATTCTTGAATCCGAACATTTGGAAATTCAACAATGCGCGTATCGCAACGCTTCGGAAAACACAGCGAAGGAAGCGGAGGAGTCGCAAGACTCTTTCCCGATTGGGATGATTATCCTCGGGGCGGTCGGCGTCTTGTGTTTGGTGGGCGGTGTCGTTTATTGGAGGCGGAAGAGGTGACAAATCCTTCCATGTGTTAGAGGAACCGAGAGTATATCATCAGTTATTATTTTAGAAAAAATAGCTTATATAAATACAAAAAAAGGTGAGAAAATGGCTTTTATTAAATGCTCTGATGAAACTGGTGAAACTGAGTTTACAGTCTTTTCTAACACAATTA
>CALCUH010000222.1 GCA_937907165.1 uncultured Bacteroidales bacterium
TGTCACCGTGACAGTCGTCGGTGTTGATGTTCCGGATACGACCGGCAACACTTACCACTATTGCGAGAACGATCCGGCGATGCCATTGATCGCGAAGGAGAAGAAGGACGAGTCCAAGTCATTCTACGCGAACGGTTTCGTATGGAGCGTGGACGGGGGCGCATCTACCACTACCACTCCGGTTGTTTCGACAACAATCACAGGCGGAGAGTCTGTGGAATACGAATATAAGGTCTACCAGACCTATGAGATACCGTCACCTTCGGGTTCGGGCGTCTGCAAGGGCGACTCCCTGACTTGGAAGGTTAAGGTGACGTATGTTCCCCCAGTAAAGACGAGCCAGGTAACCTATATGAAGGCGAAGGCTGTGAACGGCACGTTCGACAAGAACGTGATGGAGCAGAGCGAGAACAAGGCGATTATGGACTACACGAGCGCTATGAATCTTTGGTGGTACGAGCAGGATTGCACGACGCTGATAGGCACGGGAAAGACTGCGCCGACCCCGACTGTGGATCCGTCGATAGGAGCAGGAAAAGATCAGGACGTCTACTATTGCGTTCGACAGGAAGTAGAAGGCTGTAAGAGCGAAGGTACGGAACTTCACGTCGTGATCAGCGACGCACCGAAGCCGATAGCAGTGACATACGCCTACTGCCGAGGCGAGGTTTCTACGGAGATGACGACCGAGCCTGACCAAACCATCAAACCGACAGCCACCTATGTGCTGAAGTGGTACGGAAACGGCGAGAAGGATGACATGACTGACTTGAACCTTTCCGGAGCCAACGGACCAGCCCCAAAAACCACATTGCGTGCGAGCGAGAAGCCGTTCGGCTATAGTGTCTATTATTATTATGTGACCCAGACGGAGATAGACGCGACGACAGGCAAAGAGGGAGCGGAGAGTAATCCGACGGAGATAGTGGTTACGGTTTACGACCAACCGCAGATAAAGATAGACGAGAGCAAGTTGGCCACCGTCTGCAAACCTCAGACAATCGACATATCTAAGTCGGTGAGCGTTGATCCGGTCGTTCCTGCGTTGAGCTATGATTTCGACTATTACAACGACGCCGCATTGAGTGAAGTAATGGGTTCCACCAATGTTACGGAAAGCGGATCCTACTATGTGAAGACCAGCTTCGACATCAGCGCCAGCGAAAATAACGGAACATGCGTTTCCGACACTGTCATTCCTGTGACAATCGATACTCTTCAGGTGACAGTGGAGAATGTCTCCACTTGCCCTAACATGGAGGCGACGTTCAATGTGAACGTCGGCACGAACGCGGCATCAGCAACGACTTACCATTGGGAAGGCCTCACTAAGTCCGACCCTAAGGCGCAGATCATGACGGATCCATCCTTCACGACCAGCGCATTCACGGGCGCCGACTATGGCGACGAGTTCTTCTATGCGTTGACAGTGACTGCGGGTGAGTGTAGCTTCTTTACCGACACGCTCAAAGTATCTTTGGGAGAAGGACCGATATTCGGAACGATGACCATCACGGAGGATGGCAACACCTATGAGCCGAACACGTTCAAAGACACTAAGTCTAACGAGTTCTATAGTTGCGGTGCACCGGTTAGCATAAAGGTGGCATACGAGACGAAGGAGGGCGATCCGATTAGCGATTATGTTTGGTATGAGGGAACGCAGGAGAAGGGCAGAGGCTCGGAACTGATACTTCCAGAGAATAGGGAGGGAGGTGACAGGACCTACCGCGTCGAGTTTACGAGCGGTTGTCCGACGAACGTGACGATCACCATCCATAACCGTCCGATCGAGGTTAATGCCTTGAGCAGCCAGACGAAGAAACTCTGTGAAGGGAAAGAGTTCACCACGGAGATAGAGACAAAGTCCTACGAGACGGAGAACCCGACGTTGACTTGGTATTTGGGCGACAATGAGCTTTCTCTAGGAAGTGGTGTCTCTCTGAACGTGACGAAGAAGGTGTTGACGATCGATAAGGTTGCGATGAAGGATAACGGCCGATATAAGGTAGTCATGACCAACCGCGGATGTACGGCTAAGGCAGACCTCGATAGTTTGGTGGCGATGCCATATATTGTAGCGACAGAGATGATAGACACAATCGTACCACGCAATTCTAATTCTTCCATAGAGTTGGATGTCACCGTTCCTGCAAACGGCACGGGTGTCGAGTACGAATGGAAGGGAACCCGTGGCGAGAACGAGAGTACGAATCCGATATCGTTGACAGATGTCGTCACCGACCATTTCTATAATGTGACGATGAGGGCGGAAGACCATTGCGCGGCATCAGCGACGGTGGACGTGAAGGTGGATGCTAAGTTGACGTTGAAGACCACGTTGAAAGATACGATCTGTATAGGCACGAGTGCTGTCTTGACGATAGATACTACAGGTACGGGCAGATTCCGCCATGAGAATTGGAACCGCTCTTTGACAGTGTCCGTCACGACGGGGGGCAGCACGACTGATTTGACATCGTCAGTGACACGAGACGGGGATTTGTTGAAGTTGAGTGTGTCTCCAACGGAATATGCAGTTTATAAGATACATTTCACATATGGCGACCAAGATACGACCGCTACGGAGATGGTAGAGGTCATACCGGCAATCAGCGTGACTATTCCGGATCCGACCACATTGTGTGAGGGCGAGGCCGCCGATGTCGTAATCACCGACATCCAACCTGAGGGAACCGTCATCAGATGGGAGGCGGACACAACAATCATTTCCGAGGAGATGGAAAGCCCGTCCGTAAGAGTTAAACCGGTGTACTTGGGAGGCACGAACCACCAATATCAGTACGCATACAACTTCGTTGCTTATAATCAGTTCTGTCAGAGCAGCAAGGATTATACGGCTTATGTGAATGTGGACGAACCTTTGGTTGGAGAGATAGTCGGCGAGAACACCATATGCGAGACATTTAGTAGCCGTTTGGATGCGTCTAGTTATTCAGCCACGACATATGTATGGACGTTGGATGGCGACACAATAAATAACGGCGCATCGTATGTCGCATCTCCGATGAAGGATGCGGATTATAAATTGTCTATGGATAGGGGCGTTTGCCATAAGGACGACGAGTTCTATCTGCACGTGAAGAGCAATCCTGTCATCGTAGATGTCGATTCCATTGATATTAGGGTGAGGGATATGATTCTTAATGATGGAACGGGAGAATCTCCATACTACTTCTGGGTGGATGATAACGAGAAGAGCAAGTCAACAGAGTCGAAATTGTTTAATTTGACATTCTCAAAACATACTGCTCATGTGGTAGATAAAAATGGATGTAAAGGGGATTTGGTGTTTGAGGTGATGGCTCCTCCTATTACTATTCCTCCATATTTCTCACCTAATGCGGATGGTATTCATGACGGATGGATTGTTCCGGAATTGCCGATTGTATATCCTAATTCGGTTGTGAAGATTTACGATCGTTTCGGCAAGTTGCTGATTGAATATCCAGGTTCTCAGGCCGATGGATGGGACGGAACTTATAATGGTG
>CALCUH010000223.1 GCA_937907165.1 uncultured Bacteroidales bacterium
CTGTATGGTTTCTTCACGGCAAAGGAACGTGAGATGTTCCGCTTGTTGTTGGGGGTGAACGGAGTGGGGGCAGCCACGGCTCGGATGATGCTCTCATCGTTGTCGGTGGAGGAACTGACAGGTGCCATTGCTTCGCAGGATGCCAAGATGATACAGCGAGTGAAAGGTGTGGGGGCGAAAACAGCACAAAGAATCGTCCTCGAACTGCAAGACAAGGTTTCGGATATGGGTGTTGTCGCTTCCGCATCGGCGGCACCTGTGAGCCGCAACAAGGAGGAGGCGCTCAGCGCTTTGGTGATGCTGGGATTTCCGAAAGCCGCAGCCGAGAAGGTGCTCGGCACTCTCGAGGCCACGCTTTCCGTCGAGGCTCTCATAAAAGAAGCATTAAAAAAACTATAAGAACATCCAGCGCTTTGAATTTCACACATATATATCACTCTCACACACTGCCGCGTCTGCTGACGTGGCTGTTCCTACTTTTTGCCGCCACCTTCGCTCTGCCAGCCTACGCCCAGTCGCCCGATGAACCCCTCACCACCACCGTGGAATATGATGCCGAGAGCGGTACCTACACCAAGGTCACACGCCTGGGCGACATGGTTGTGAACAGAGAGTATATGACTTTTGAGGAGTATCAGGAGTATCAGATGAACGAACTCATGAAGAGCTACTGGCACGAGCGTTCTGCCACGGGCGACACCGCCACGGGCGACGGACTCCTCAGCAAGATACCGGGCTTCAGCGAGATAAGCAAAAAAATAGACGGCCTCTTGGCTATCCCCGACATTAGTATCAACCCCACAGGTAGCGCTGACCTCACTTTTCAGATTGTCAATGATTTCCGTGACGACAAAAACATCGACCCCGAAAACCGCAGCCAGACTCGCTTCGACTTCGATGAAAACATTCAGATAAACCTCAACGCCAAAATCGGCGACCTCTTCGATTTCGACATCAATTGGAACACCATGGCGACCTTCGACTTCGAGAACAAACTGAAATTCGGTTACACAGGCAAAGAAGATGAGATATTGCAGCTGTTCGAGGCGGGAAACATATCTTTCCCACTCACATCCACGCTCATACAAGGAAGCCAGGAACTCTTCGGCATACACACCAAGCTGAAGTTTGGCAAACTCACTGTCGACGCTGTGGTGTCGAAGAAAGAGACAAGCACCGAGAATATGCAGATACAGGGCGGAGCCTCGACACAGGAGTTTCAGATACGTGCCGACGAATATGAGGAAAATCGTCACTACTTCCTCTCGCAATATTTTTACGACAATTACAACAAGGCCATGTCGACCCTGCCGACACCCAACACCAACATCCGCATTATCCGTCTGGAGGTGTGGCGCACCAATGTGGGCGCGGCGGTGACCAACAACCGCAACATCCTTGCTCTCACCGACCTCGGCGAGAGCAATCCCAGCAGCAATCTTGTGACGGGTGGCGTACAGACCAAACCTTCGAACACCAGCAACAACCTACTCAACATCATCAATACGAGTGCTATACGTGTGACGGACAACATTACCTCATACATGCAGGGCATGGGCTTCACCGGTGGCACTGACTACGAGAAAGTGGAGTCGGCGCGTTTGCTCAACAGTAGCGAGTACACCTACAACGAGCAGCTCGGCTTCATCACACTCAGCCAGCCACTTAGCGCAGACCAGGTGCTGGCCGTGGCGTTCCAATATCAAGTGATTGGTGACACCACGGTGTATCAGGTCGGCGAGTTGACAACAGATGGTGTGAACGACCCCAACACGCTGGTTGTGAAACTTATCAAAGGCACGGGCAACAACACGCACAGTCCGCTTTGGCGCTTGATGATGAAGAATGTGTACTTCCTCCGCAGTACCCAGATAGGTCAGGATAATTTCCGCCTCAACGTACTGTACGAGAGCCGCGACGGTGGTGTGGGCATCGGTTATTTCACCGATGGTCCTAAAGAGGGTATCCCCCTCATCGAACTCTTTGGCCTCGACCGCATGGACGCCTCCCAGAACTACTACTATGCCGACGGTGTGTTTGATTGGTTTGACAGTGCCGCATTTAAGGGCGGCATCATCCAGGCTTCCACGGGTCGTATCTTCTTCCCCTACGTGGAGCCTTTTGGCAAAGACCTACGCCAGATACTGGGTGACGACGACTTCGCCAAGGAGTACTGTTTCGACTCACTCTATACTATGACGCGCTCCCTTGCGCAACAATATGCTGACAAAAACAAATTCTATCTCGAAGGCTATTTCTCCAGCACGGTGAGCGGTGAGATCTCTTTGGGCTACAGCGTGTCGCAAGGTTCGGTCACCGTCACGGCAGGAGGCATCCCCCTTATTGAGAATGTGGACTACACGGTGGACTACACTATGGGTACGGTACGCATTATCAATGAGAGTATTCTGTCGAGCGGCACGCCCATCAGTGTGAGCAGCGAGAACAACTCGTTCAGCATGATGTCGAAAAGGATGTTGGGCACCCACCTCAACTATGAGATTCAGCCCGACTTCAACATCGGTGGCACATTCATGAATCTGTACGAGAAACCACTCACCCAAAAGAACAATTTTGGCGAGGAGCCAACGAGCAACAGCATTTGGGGTCTCGACCTCAACTATCGACATGAGGCGCCATTCATCACCAAGTTTGTTGACCTGCTGCCTGGCATCGACACCAAAGAGCCTTCCAACCTCAGCGTTTCGGCCGAGTTCGCCCAGTTCATCCCTGGTCTTGCCAACATCGGCACCAAAGAAGGCACAGTGACATACATAGACGATTTCGAAGGTGCGGAAAGCAATATCGACCTCAAGGGTTTCACATATTGGAACTTGGCCAGCACACCTCAGGATTACCGTCTCTCTATGCCCATGTTCCCCGAGACGGCACCCAACACCGGCCTCGCATACGGATTTAACCGTGCAAAACTGGCGTGGTACCGTATCAGCGATATATTCTACAACACCAACTGTCCCAACAACATTACTGCCGACGATAGGTCGCAGCCATACACCCGCCGCATATACGAACAAGAGGTCTTCCCGAACAAGCAATTGGCAATGGGAGAGCTGACGATGATTTACGAACTCAATCTGGCCTACTATCCCGAGGAACGAGGCCCGTACAATTATGATGTGGCACCGACGGAATTCAGCGCAGGCCTCACAGCCGACGGTAAACTCGCCCGTCCGCGCAGTCGTTGGGGCGGTATCATGCGAAAATTGGACAACACCAACTTCGAAAATTCCAACGTGGAATATCTAGAATTCTGGTTGATGGACCCATTCATATATGATGACATGAATACTACCAATGGTAAATTGGTATTCAACTTGGGTAACGTATCGGAAGATGTCCTAAAAGATGGTAGAAAATCATTCGAAAACGGTCTGCCTACCACCAATAACAACACGGCTATCGACACAACCATTTGGGGTCGTGTTCCAAGACTGACCGCTCTGACCAGCTCATTCGACAACGCTAACCTCGAGCAACAAGATTTGGGCCTAGACGGACTTTCAGACGAAGAGGAAAAACTTTTCGCCAGCTCATACGGCAAATATTACAGGGAAATCAATTCCAAAGTAGCATCCTCCACTAAACAAAAATGGGACGAATCCGCTTTCTCCCCACTCAATGACCCTGCGGGAGATAACTACCACTACTATAGAGGTTCGGATTATGACGATAGGGAAGCGAACATTTTCGACCGTTATAAATACTACAACGGAACGCAAGGTAACTCCACCGCTTCGCAAGATAAATACACATCTTCGGCGACAACCACGCCTGATGCGGAGGACTTGAACGGAGACAATACCTTAAACGAATCCGAGCAATACTACGAATACATCGTAAACATCGAAAAGGACATCTTCCAAAACGAAGCCTTGTGGGAGGAGAACTATATCACCAACATGGTTAAGACAAAAGTTGACCTTAAGAACGGAGATAAAGAGGATGTCAAATGGTATCAATTCAGAATTCCTGTCAAAGCGTCAGGCAAACGTGCAGAAGGAGGCATAAGCGACTTCCGTTCCATCCGTTACATCCGTATGTATATGACTGGATTCCAAGAAGAGGAACATCTTCGTTTCGGAGAACTTCAACTGGTGCGTACAGACTGGCGTATCTACGAAAAGAACGATCGTCTGGTAGACAACAGCATTTACGCCAAGTTACAAGGAACTGGCAAGATTGACATCTCATCGGTCTGCTACGAAAACGACAAACGCAAGAAACCAGTAGGATACACATTGCCTCCTGGCATCGACCGCACCATCGACCCTAGCCAAAGCCAGTTGACGGAAGAGAACGAACAAGCGATGGTCCTTAAGATCGATAGCTTAGAATCTAACGACGCTCGCGCCGTCTACAAGACTTCCACTTTGGACACAAGGCAATACAAACGCTTCAAGATGTTCGTGCACGCGGAGGAGTTCATCGACGGAGAAAAAATTCCGGACAATCGTCTGTATGCGTTCGTCCGTTTCGGATCTGACTTCACGGAGAACTACTACGAGTACAAAATTCCATTGAAGATCACCCAACCAGGCGCCATCAGCGACAGGGAAGTTTGGCCTGCGGAGAACAACTTCGATTTCGCTTTCGAACAACTTACTAACCTAAAGTTGGAACGAGACAAACGAAAGACAGCTGGGCAAGCAAAATATAACGAAGTTTACACCAAGATGGATGGCCACAACACGATGTCAGTCATCGGTTCCCCTTCGTTCGGAGATATCACCTCTCTCATGATTGGTATCATCAACGAAGACGACGTCACCCATAATGCAGAGATTTGGGTCAATGAAATGCGCATGTCAGGCTATGACGAAGACGGAGGATGGGCAGCTGTCGCCAACCTAGGCATCGTATTCTCCGATTTGGGATCCTTCACCTTGGGCGGACAAATCGAAACAGTAGGCTTCGGTAACATCGAAGATAACATCATGGACAGAAACCAAGACGATTTCTACGAATATAACCTCGCCGCAGCCATCCAATTAGGTAAATTCTTCCCTGATAAAGCGAAGGTCAACATGCCTTTCTCTTACACACGCACGCACCAACGCACCTCTCCGAAATATGATCCGATGAATACTGACGTGGAATTGAGTAAGACACTGGACAACTACGACTCCGACGCCATCAAGGACTCTATTAAAGAAATGTCGCAGACCAACAAGGTTTATAAAAGCTATGCGCTCAATAACGTGAGAGTCGGCATCACAAGCAAGAATCCTATGCCTTACGATCCGGCGAACTTCTCATTCAGTTTAGGTTATAACGAGTCCAACGAAGTAAACCCTGAGATCGAATACGAACGCATAAAAAACTACAAAGGAACGTTCAACTACATCTATTCGATCAACCCGAAGCCAGTGGAGCCATTCAAAAAAGCGAAAGCGTTCAAGTCTCAATACCTGAAACTAATTCGCGACTTCAACTTCTACTACGTGCCAAGGAACATCTCCTTCGGAACATCCATGACGCGGTACTACGAGGAGTCCCAGTTAAGGGACAACATGGAACCGATCATCAAGGATACAACTTTCCAATACATGACCTATGACAAAAACTGGCAATGGGATAGAACCTCCGATATCAAGTGGGACTTGACAAGATCACTAAAATTAAGCTTCACGTCCGCCACCAATTCTGAAATCGCCGAAATCATCCGAACGGACGAGTCTGACGGAGATAGATTGGTCAATATTCCTGTAAACAAAGAATATCTCGAGGATATTGGCTACTTCGATTGGTACGATAAATGGAAAGATACGGTTTGGAAGAGCATCAAACACTTCGGAGAACCGGTCTCTTATGAACAAAAGTTTAATATCTCATATAGTTTGCCAATCAACAAGTTGCCTCATTTGGATTGGATCACCTCCAATGCGCAATACTCAGCATACTACCAATGGGACAAAGGAACGGTATTGACTCTCGGAGAATCACCTATCACAGGTAATATCATCGAAAACCAAAGGAATTGGAGCGGAGACATTCGTTTCAACTTCGAAACCTTCTACAACAAATTCCCTCATTTGAAGGAAATCAACAAGAAGTACTCCAAGAACAACAATTCCTCGAAAAAAAGCAAAAAGGCTGAGAAGTCTAAAGAGAATAAAGACGATAAGCCGAAGACCTACGAACGTAAAAACTTACGTCTAAAGGCCGGAAGCAAGACTCGTATCAACCATAGGCTGAACTCCATGAAGGTAGACGTCGTCTTGAAAGACACCTCAGGCAAGGATGTTCCTGTGAAGATCTCTACGGTCGACGCCAACACGATTACATTGTTGAGTAAAACTGATTTGAATGATTTGAGCATGATCATCACCGCCAACAATAAAGGCGACAATGGCATGAGCAAAGTTCTCGACTACTCGGCGAGGTTCCTTATGATGATTAGAAATGTCAGCTTCAACTACCGACATGGTGACGTGATGGAGATAAATGGTTATAAGCCGACGAGCGGATTCCTCGGACAAGATTTCGACAATCCGGGATACGATTTCACCTTCGGTTTCTTCAATGCGGACAAATTCATCCACCGAGCTTACGGAAGAGATTCCTTATTGATGACCGATGAAGGAATCACGACTCCAATCGTCCGCTCCATCACGCAAAACCTCACGGCGAAAGCGCTCATCGAGCCATTGCCTAACTTGAAAATAGATTTCAACGCTTCTTGGATGAAAAACAACCAAGACGACATCTACTACATGTACGGTTATTCCGACGATTGGAACATGAAAGAGTTCGCGGGAACATTCTCCAGAACTTGTCTTCCTATCCGCACCTCATTCTTAAAGAATAGTGCGAATTCGGAATTGTTCGAGACATTCCTCAGAAACAGGAAAGTCGTTCAAGGCAGAATTCTCAAAGAGGTGGGTACTATGAACAGCAACGGCAAGGCGAACTATGTGAACCCAAGCGGTGCGGACGTCCTTGTTCCAGCCTTCTATGCGACCTATATGAAGAAGAGCGCGAGCGATGTGGATTTGAACTTTATCCCAAGCGGAAGTTTCAAGAGCATGATCACCTCTCTGATTCCGAACTGGAAAGTGACATGCGACGCTTTGATGAGGATTGAGGGTATCAAGAAAACATTCAAATCGTTCAACTTGAACCACGCCTACAAGAGCACCTACGAGATCGGTCCTTATCGCTCATTGCTGGAATGGAAGGATAATATCTACGGAAGCGACCAATACGGAACTTGCGGGGAGTACGAAGATTTCAACAACGTATCCTCTCAATATGATGTGACATCAGTCTCCATCAACGAGCAGTTCTCGCCTCTCTTCGGTGTGGACGCAAGCCTCAAGAATAGTTTGTCCATGAAGTTCGAGTTCAAGAGGTCCAGAAACGCCCAATTGGACATTCCGGGCAACCAGATACTTGAGTCATCCAGCAAGGAGTTGGTAATCGGTTCCGGTTATAGGTTCGACGACATAGGTATGATCATCAACTTGGGCAAGCAGCAGAAGAAGATCAAGAACGACTTGAACGTCAGAGGAGATCTCTCCTTCAAGAACACCGACGCCTTCATCCGCATCATCGACGAGGCTTACTCGCAATTGAGCAGCGGTCTGCGCGCCCTCTCGTTGAAGCTCTCCGCCGACTACGTATTCAGCGAGCGCCTCAACATCAAGATTTACTACGACTGCAAGTCGAGCACGCCGAAAGTCTCCGAAGGATTCCCTATCATCACGTCGGACTTCGGTATAGCGTTCAAAATCAATCTGACGAGGTAATGTACATCTGACGACATTCCCTTGCAGGAGAACAGATGAGAAGGCGCCCCACAACGATTTGTGGGGCGCCTTCTTTATGTGCGTATTTTCATCAAAAAGATACTTTGCAATGATTGGAACTATTTTTTCTTCGGATGCTCTTTCCTGATTCTTTCCCCCTTTCTAGAATAAACCGTCACACGATCTTTTCTGTCGTCTCCCGCCTTAAAGCAATCGCAATCCTTGTCATATTCGACATCATCATATTTTACAGGCACAATCACGTTCCATTTCGAATCGACAACACCACACTTTTCTCTTTTACCATAGACATACCAATAATCATAGTCATCGTCATATAAGGCATCCTCATAAACGATTTTTC
This sequence comes from uncultured Bacteroidales bacterium, assembly GCA_937907165.1. Classification (GTDB taxonomy): domain Bacteria; phylum Bacteroidota; class Bacteroidia; order Bacteroidales; family Paludibacteraceae; genus UBA1181. The sequence continues at coordinate 8,134 of CALCUH010000223.1, forward strand.
TATCCGTCACAGAATAGACACATTGCCAATCTTCCAATTTCATATGATAATATTCCTGACCTAAATACTTCAATTTCATTTCGGACTCAACATTCTTTACCATCAGCTTATGCAATGGTTTCCATCGACAATCGAAAATAACTTTTTCTTTTCCACGTGTAGCGACATACGAAATGTCTTCGTTACTATTAGAAGTAGTATAATGCCACCAATTCCACCAAACACGTCCGGAATCCGCGACAACTTTTCCCCTCCATTCAATTGTTTTTCTCTCATATCTGACTATGTCGTCATAAACTACAGGAAGAATCACACCCTTTTTGGCATTAATGACCCCGTAATGATTATCGGACTTTACGATAAGGGTATTCTTCACAGAGAAGTCAAATTTGTCATATTCAAAAGGGAGAATAACACGATTGCCAGATGCGACCACACCATACTTTTGATTCTTAATCGCTATAAAATAGTTTTCTCGGTTCATCAATAAAAGACTATCATATTCAAAAGGGAGAATCAATGTATAATTCTCATCTAAGAAACTACGCTTGCCAAGTCTCTTCACATAATATCCATTAAAACCCGCATATTGGAGATTGGCGTTTTGAAGCATGGGATCAGCTGTAAAGTTCCCGTCCAAACCGATATATCCGACCAAAGAATCCTTTTGGGCCAACGCTTTTCCTTTGAGGAATGGTTTTATATAGTCAAACAAACCCGTAATCTGTTTCCCTTCAACATCCACCAAGCAAAATTTACCAGATTCATCACGTCTTAAAAAATAAGGAGAAAACGCAGATGAAAACCTTTTCTCTTCACAATAGAACGTGTCAACGATGCCTAAAGAATCGACTAAATCAAACGTCAGATGGTCTTTTAGGGACCAATGGTCATAACAAATTCTCGAATATTTAGGTGGCAGCAATAGATTACCCAAGGAATCCAACAATCCAACATATTGACCCTTTTTCACAGCGAAACAACGAGGAGAAGAAAGGAATAGATCAATCCACGTATAGACTGGAGGCGTCAGCACATGGTTCAAAGAATCTGTCAATCCGCATAAACTATCCTTCCCATAATAGTAATAATAACCAATACTATCGTAATCACTTTCCAATGATATTTTCTTCGTACCCTCAGGAAGAAACTCCGTCGCGGAAGCGGAAGAGAAGCACAGCAGCAAAAGGGGGATTAACAACTTTTTCACCATAACGATAATTTTTTTGAGAACATAAAATTATAAAAAAAGTTGGGTAAAGTTATATGATGTTAACTGACCACACAGAAGGCTTTTCTCAAGAAAGAATGATTAGTATATTTGTAATGAATAAATAGAATATAGATAAATTACAATCCATACAGCGCATGCAAATCCAAATCGAACTACTTTTACTAATCGTATCGTTGCTATTTTTCGCTAGTATAATCGTCAGCAAAGCCAGCAGCAAATTAGGAGTACCCGTATTATTACTTTTCCTCATCGTGGGAATGTTGTTCGGTGTGGACGGATTAGGCATCCAGTTCGACAGCATCAGAGTGGCCCAAGTAATCGGCACGATTGCCCTCTGCATCATACTCTTCTCGGGCGGTATGGATACGAAGCTACCCGACATCAAACCCGTATTAGGACCAGGTATCTCGCTTGCAACCATCGGCGTTTTTCTCACCGCTTTCGCTACGGGCATCATCATTTGGTTGGTGATGGACCAGACGAAACTCGGCGGGGCGATCGGTCTTCTGACCTCCCTGCTCCTCGCCTCCTCGATGAGTTCGACCGACTCCGCATCGGTCTTTTCCATCCTACGTTCCCAAGGACTTAACCTCAAAAACAACCTAAAACCCACCTTGGAGCTGGAGAGCGGAAGCAACGACCCCATGGCGTACATATTGACCCTCACCCTCATCTCCCTTGTCAAATCAGGCGGTTCCCCCGACTATTTCTCAGCCATCGTCATGCTCTTCGTCCAACTGGCGGTGGGAGCGTTAGCGGGTATGGCGATGGGGAAAGGTTTGGTATGGTTAATCAATAAACTAAAGATAGACAATCCGTCGCTCTACCCTATTCTGGTGCTGACCAGTTGCATATTCATCTTCTCCGCCACCTACTATCTGAAAGGGAACAGCTACCTTGCCGTCTATATCGGAGGATTGGTCTTCGGGAACAGTCCCTTCGTGCAGAAACGCTCCACCCGCAACTTCTTCGACGGACTCTCATGGCTGAGCCAGCTTACCATGTTCCTCACATTAGGATTGCTCGTCAACCCGAGCGAACTCACATGGAGAGGGGTTATCCTGCCGAGCGTCATCATCAGCTTGGCGATGATATTCGTGACAAGACCGCTGAGCGTATTCATTTCGCTAATACCTTTCAGGCAATATTCATTGCGCGACAAGCTTTTCGCCTCATGGTGCGGATTACGGGGCGCCGTTCCCATCATCTTCGCCATCCTCTGCCGGGCGGAGGAGGTGCCCAATTCGGACATCATCTTCAACGTCGTCTTCGTATGCACCATCATCTCCTTGATACTACAAGGAAGCACACTCTCGATGGTGGGCAAATGGCTTAAAGTGGCGGACGACCCGGAGCCACAAAAACTCATCAACGATTTCGACATCCAATTTCAAGAAGAGATAAAGTCATCCACCTACGAAGTGGAGGTGACAGAGCATGTGCTTGAACACGGCAACCACCTGAGAGACTATTCCATTCCCAAAAACACGTTGGTCATCATGGTGAAACGAGGCGACTCCTATTTCGTTCCGACAGGAAAGACGGAACTACTGCTCGGCGACAAACTGATGATAATCAGCGACAGCGACGAGGACTTGCTGGAATCGTTGCATAAGATGGGGGCTAAATAAATGGTTGCGTAAACCTATAGCTATATTATTTGCAAATCTAAAATTATTCGTATATTTGATAAATAAAGCAATATGCGATGTTTTTTGTTGTCTTACGAATTAATCTTTTAATAATATAGCATGAAAAAGAAACTTTTGTTTTTCCTAGCTCTTCTAGGATTGGGGGCAGGTCATTTCAATGGTTATGCGAAGAAACCCGCAGAAAATCCATTGCTCCAATACATGGATAAGGATGATAACGTAGTTATAACCAGCGACAATGAAGAGATTACATTCTCCATAGACGGAGAAAAAGTATCCGCCAAACACAACGTCAAGAAAGAATTCAATAACATCCGGTTTAGCCAGTTTTACACAGAAAGCATCCGCTACAATGACGAGTTTTCTCCACTGAAAGTCTATAATGAAGAATCAGTAACCATCTCATATTCTTCAAATTTCGAGGAAGACGGCATCTTTTTCGACGGCATGAACCAATGTAAAATGGACATGAACTTTCCCTATTTGGGATGGACTTGCGGATATAAATACAACCAAAACTATCCGAACACTATTTTCCTTTGCAATTACATTTTCCATGAAAACCTTTTCTTGGCGAAGAAAGTGCTAAAAATCGAAGTACCCTCATGGCTCGACATGGAAATCAAGGAGTTCAACCTCGAAGGTTACGTCCAAAAGGAAGTGGAGAAAATCAAGAATGGCACCCTCTACACTTATACGATGACCAATGTGAAAAAACGGAAGGAAGAGAAATACTCGCCGGACGGCATCTGTTATTTACCCACCTTGCTATTCCTCTATAAATCCGCACAAACCTCAAAAGGGAAAATCACACTATTCGAAACGGCGCAAAACCAATACGACTGGTACCGAAGCCTTTTGAATCAAAACAAGGAGAATTTGGATAGCATCGCGACCCAAACAAAACAAATTACCGCCAAATGCAAGACAAAGATGGAGAAGATCATCGCCATCTACGAATGGGTGCAACAAAACATCCGCTACATAGCCATAGAGAATAGCATCAACGGTTTCAAGCCACAACCAGCCGCCTTGGTAATGGATAACAAATACGGCGATTGCAAAGGAATGGCCAATCTGCTCAAATATATGCTGAAAAGCGAAGGCATAGACAGCAGATTGGTTTGGTTGAGCGCAGACCGCAGACCTTACGATTACTCCATGCCTTCTTTAGCGGTGGACAACCATGCCATTTGTGCGGCGATTCTGGGGAAGGACACGCTCTATTTGGACGGAACCTGCCAATATGCAGCCGTGGGGGAAATTCCTAGTTCCATAGAAGGACGTCCCGTCATGATAGAGAACGGCGACAAATGTATTTTGACCCACATTCCGAGCAACAAACCTCACGACAACTTAGATAGCACACATGTCTCCCTACAAATAGTCGACCACCAATTGAAGGGCGATTTCATAAATGTACGGAGAGGAGAAGACAAATTGGTATTTTTATCCGAAATGGACGAAGAGTATGACGACGATTTAGAGATGCTACAGAGTCTGAAATTCGTCGGACTTCCAAAATCGGAGAAGGATATTAAAATTTCAGATGCGAAACCCAAAGACAAGGAGGTGACCATCGGTTATCCGATCACATTGCCCAACCACTGTTTCCACACAGAAAATGAGTATCTGGTATCCATGGCAATTAAACGGCCTTATAACGGAGGCGTGATCGACATGAAGGAGCGGAAGACAGATGTGGATTTGGATTACAAATCATCCACCGTGCTGACGGCGGAATTAACGATACCAAAAGGCTTCAAGGCCACTTATGTTCCTGCCAATTTCTCCATCGACAAACCTAATTACAAGTTTGAGATCAAGTACACGCAAAAAGGCAACAAGATCTATTGCAACAGGAATATAATCATAAAAGAGAGAATCATTCCATTGAAGGAAATCGACACATGGAACAAAGACGTGGAAGCTTTGAAAGCGGCTTACGCTGAGATGGTGGTAATAAAGAAGTGAAACTAAAAAAGGAAATGCAATGAAAAAATATATATTATTCTTACTCGCATCAATGTTTTTCGTCCCGGCACAGGCGAAAAAGAGGACTGTAGACGAAGAGGAAACCATCAAAAAAATATGGGCTCGCACAGACATGCCCGAATTCAACAATCGTAAGGTATCAGACAAATACAAAGATGAGCCGGCGGTGATTTTGGCGAAGTATTGCGAGATGACGTGCAAAACGACCAAATCGGAAGAGAATGACCTTCTCAGCACAGATTTCGGACGCAACATTAATTCCAATTTGGAAAGATGCATGGTGAAAATCAATAGTAACAGCGCCATCCACAAATTCTCAACCATCCGATACAAAAAAGGCAAATTCACAGTAGGAATACGTCTATACAAAAGCGATGGCACTGTTGTTGAAATCAATGCGAACGACCACATCAAATTAAGTTCCAGTCTAAAGAAAGGGAAAAAAGGAACAGAAGACATCATCAAAATCGCTATCCCGAATCTGCAAAAGGGTGATATAATAGACTATTTCACATACGGATCAATTAGCAATTATAAGTCGGACGACATATTAAACGAAGCATATCCAATCCAAAGTTATCGATTCAAAGGAGAATTCGGTGAAAAATACGAATTCAAATACTGGCTATCAGATTCTATCAAACCTGAATTGGGTCGATCGGGAGAGAACAGTACCTTCAAACTCCAACTGAGTGATGTGGAACCCGCAAAACATGAGGCAATGTCCTCCATAGCCGATTATGGAATTCATTTCAGATATGAACTAAAAAATGCGACGAAGGACAAAACAGGTTGTTCCCCTATGAAAAGGTCAGATGAAGTTTTCAAGATTCCATACGCGCCAAATAACCCCTTTATGGGTTCACCCTACAAGCAATGGGCAAAAAAAATCAAAACATACATGAAGAAGCACCCTAACTTGTCTGAAGAGGAGAAAATAGAAGCGCTTTATTACCTTTTGGCCGACATGCATTTGTCTAAAGGCAAGTATACCATGAATTGGGATTTCATATCCATGCTTTCCAAATATAAAATTAAACACACCGAAGCGAAAGCCACCAATCGGTTTATGGTGAATGACAAAGATGCTATCGATAAGGATGAGATTTGCCCAATCGTCTTATTTGACAACGGGTTTATTTACAGTATGGATTCATACCAAAAAGACCAAGTCAATTGTTTGTGGGACTATCTCAACGTCTTCGAAGGCTCAGAGATGAAACGTGCCAAAGAAGACAAATGGGAGAAGGTTCCTGTCACACCTGCGGAGAAGAACAAGACCCATATCGCCATAGAAGCATCCCTCAACATAGAAAACAACCTAACTTTGGATGTGAAAAGAAGCGTTTCCATCGATGGCAATGTCAAAAGAGCATACAGGAAAAGTTTAGGAAATGTGAAACAATGGGATTCTATTGTGAGAGCGTATTATGGTATTCCTAATGGGTTCGAAGAGAAAGTGGGTATGTACGACGGAGAGATAGACTTGAAAAAAAAGATTTATATATTGGATCTAGAAGCGGAGGAACAGGAGGATTGCTTCAAAGCGGAAGCGGATAATTACTTCGTGGGAAGAGTGAAGAAGATGAACTCCTACCATCTCGATTCGTATGGATTGTTCCTGAGCGATCCGACCTTCAAGTACCGTTCGGATGTCATCCTCGAAGGAGCGGTCAAGAAAGCCGACAGAAGCAAAATTATCAACATCGGACACCTTATGAACGACATGAACCTCACCTATCTAAAGGACGAGAGGAAATCGGACATCGTCTTGAGAAACACCTTTTTGGATGTTTACGAGATCAACTTCAAGATTCCGTCGGGATATGAGGTGACGAACCCCGGCGACTTCGAGAAAAACATCACAAACAAATACGGTTCGTTCATATCAAGCGCAAAAGTGGAGGGCGGCAAACTCATGGTGAATGTGGAATGGAAAGTAAACGACCTGCAGATTCCGGCTGCCGACTGGAATTATGTTTTGGAGATATTCAAAGGATACGAATCACTCTTCAACACTTCTGCAATCCTGACACGCAAATAAAATTAATCGGAATAGAACGAATAAAAAGAAAAGCTCACACGAAAAAAGGCTGTCCGACGGGCAGCCTTTTTTCTTACTAGTCAGAAATAAACTATTTGTTCTTATTCTTTTTACGCTTCACAAAATAAATCACGACACCTGCCACAATCCAGAGCGGCCAGAGATTAAATAGGAACCATACCACGGCGACAACACCATGCCACCCATTGACGATAGCCTCCCCGAAATCACTTAACCCGATAGCGTTTCCGTCATCCGTTTTAGGAGAGACATAGCTGCGATCCTCAATAGATAGATTCAAGACACTATAATCGACGTTACGGTCAATCTGATTCAATCTGCCTTGTGCACGGTCCGCACTAATTTGTATCTCATCGATACGACGCTGGATCTCCAACATATCAGCGATATTCGTCGCTTGGCTCAACATCTTACGATAATTCTCCAGCATCGCGTCTTGCGTCTTTTTACGGGAAGAAACGTCCTTATACTCTGCGGTACGATCCACCACAGAAACGCTTTTATCCACGATTTTTCCTTGAGTGCCTGACAAACCCGCCACGAAAGAATCCAAAGATGCGGAAGGGACGCGAATAGTCAAATCATAAGATTTGCGCCAATCAGAGTATGTTTCGTTCTCCACATAGGCATGGAAACGTCCCATCAGCGTATCCACGCACTTCCGGCAAAGAGCTGTCTGCTTAGAATCTATGGTGATATTAGCCCTCTTCTCCAACTTTAAATTCGCAGGAAGTTCGCCACTAGGACTATACGATGAGCGAGAAGTGGGTTCCGATTCCGCACTACTTCCTATGGAATCGCAGACAATTGTCACTTCTTCCGCCTCCTCACTCAGCGACAGACTGACTGATTTATCACTACTTTTAGCACACTGTTGGCAAAGTAATGATGCCGCGATCAGCATCGCATAATAAAAACATTTCTTCATAGGCCACAAACTATTATTCCTTGTACCAGCTAGCGTACATACGGTAATTATTAGAAATCTTATTAATCATCTCCTTCGTCTGCTCAGGCGAGACGTCTTTCAACTTCTTAGCAGGAACGCCAGCATATAGGCTGCCAGGCTCCACCACCGTGTTAGGCGTGATCAAAGCATTGGCGGCGATGATGGAGTTCTCGCCGATCACGGCACCGTCCAAAATCGTGGAGCCCATGCCCACCAAGACATTACTGCAGATTTTCGCCCCATGGATGGTAGCGTTATGACCCACCGACACATTGTCGCCGATTTCGATGGTAGACTTCTGGTACAACGTATGGAGGACGCTTCCGTCCTGAATATTCACGTTCTTTCCGATACGAATGGAGTTCACGTCGCCTCGCAACACCGCATTAAACCAAATGCTGCAACCCTCACCTATCTCCACGTCACCGATGACAGTCGCGTTATCAGCCAAGAAAACATCCTCGGCAATTTTCGGGGTGAATCCCCTAACAGATTTTATTAAAGCCATACTGAATAAAGAATTAGAATGTGGATAATCAAAAAAAAGGCACCCACAAGGGGTGCCCCTATGAAATCAATTATTTTTTAGCCTTACGCTTCACCAGCTCCTCATTGAGGATCATATCAAGCGTCGTCATATCAATCTTCTTAGCGATAATCTTTCTATCCTTGTTCAAGAGATATACACCCGGCGTAGCGGACGTATCGTAGAACTCCCAGAAATAAGACTCACGGTAAGGATCCCAAACATTGATCCAATCCTTCATGTGGTTTTTCTCGACGAACTTCATCCATTCATCACGGTCAGTCTGCGTATAGCAAGCGAACACCTCGAAACCTTTATCCTTCCACTTCGTATAAACCGAGTCATGCAAGACAGGCGTAGTCTTCTTACAATGTCCGCAAGAAGGCTCGAAGAAGTAAACCAGCACACACTCCTGTTTGATGTCGGACAATTTGATAATTCTATTGGTCGAATCCCTCATAGTAAGCATATAAGCCTCGTCGCCCACCAAATTATAACGGATTTTCTTAGCCTCCTTACGCAAAGACTCCACCCAAGCGGAATCAGCCCAAGTAGCCTGTCCGGAGAAATAATACTTATCGGCGAGACGCAACCACATCTTATCCATACCCATCATCTTGCTGGAGATACCATAGTTGATCATCTTGCTGGTCATCACTTGGAACGTAAGCGTATCACCCTTACTCTTTTCAATCAACTCGATAGCGGCAGCCGCCAAAGTATCAGGATCCTGCAAAACATGCTTAGAGATGAACCCGTCCACCATGGAAGGGAAATAAGGCGTACGCAAGAACCTTGGATCGCTCAAATCGATATTGTCGAAATAATGGTGCTTAAAATATTGGTAACGAGTATATCCACGGGTAGAATCAGGTAATTCCTCGAAAGAAGGAGTCTCGACAGGAATCGTACCCTTCACATAAGCGCTCAAGAACGTACCCTTGTTCTGCTCAATCAAATCGTTCTGGTATTTCATCACCTTATCCGTCATCTTATCGAACGTATTATAGAATTCCGTGGAGTCGATTTTCTTATTCTTATACTTATCCTGCAACTCCATACGATCTGTGTTCATCTTAATGAGGAACGTCCTCAAGTTCTGAAATTTAACACTTTCGTCAGCTCCGGTAACGATCGCCTCATCTATTTTGGAAGTATCGACGGTGACGGATATCTTCTGATCGGCGCCCACCAACAAATCGAAATACTTTTCAGCATTGAAATAGATGATGTAAATACCCTCACTCAACTTCTCCTTGCCGGAAAATACGCCCATACCGCGGGAATTCAATTTTACCGTATCGCGCGAATAAGTTTTCCCGTTCATGTGATAAGCCAAATACGCCGAACTGTCTTTCATGTTTTTCACATTCAGCTGAATTTGGTAACCCGTCGCGGCGTGAAGGGCAGAAGAGAGCCACATCGCCGCTAAAATCACAAATAATCTTCTCATGACCTTATAATAAAAAATATTTTTCCGCTAAGTTAATTATTTTATCATCATCTTACGATAGTCGCCGTCATTTTAAGCAACCATTTTAAACTTTTTTCACTTCGGATGAGCGGGGTCAATTCGCATCTCACCCTCTCATGGTAAGCGTTCAGCCACGTCAACTCCCCATCCGTCAACATCTCCTTCTTAATCAAAGAAGAATCGTAAGGGAACAACGTGAGCGTCTCGAATCTGAAGAAAGCGCCATATTCAGAACGGGAAGCCTCCTCCACCGCCACTAAATTTTCTATACGTATGCCATGTCTTCCCTCCCGATAGAGACCCGGCTCGTCAGATAAGACCATGCCCGGCCGCAGCGCCACACCGTTACCCACCCTGCGAATGTTCTGCGGGCCCTCGTGCACACAAAGGAAATGGCCCACGCCATGACCGGTACCATGACCATAATCCGCACCGATTCGCCACAAGGCGGACTTCGCCAAAACGTCCAACTGCGAACCCTGAGTTCCCTCGGGAAAAACCGCAGTAGCGACGGCTATATGACCTTTCAAGACGGAAGTATAATCAATCCGCTGTTCGTCAGTAGGCGTTCCCAGACAAAAAGTACGGGTGATGTCTGTCGTACCATGACGGTAATTACCGCCAGAATCGACCAGCAACAAACTATCACAACCTATAGGTATATTCGATGATTCAGTAGCCGAATAGTGCACAATCGCACCATGAGCGCCATAACCGGCGATGGTGGAGAAACTCTCGCACACGAAATCGGATTGTCCCTTTCTATGTTTCAATAAGATATCAGCCACATCCAACTCCGTCAAGCTTCTTCCCTGCTCCACAGCCTCATAAATTTCAGAGAAAGCCTCCGTCAGCGCCACACCATCCTTTCGCATCGCCAGACGGAAACCAGACAATTCAGTAGCGTTCTTACAAGCCTTCAACATCGCCACAGGGGAAGCCTCAACCAATTTCTCGCAAGAGACCGCCTCGTACAAAGCGTAATTCGTCTTCTCCGGATCAATAGAGAGTCTAAACGAGGCGGGAAGCCTATGCAGATAATCAAAGACAGATTCATAAGGCATCACCTCGACACCCTGTTTATTAAGCTCGTCCGTCATCTCCCTCGAAAGGGACGAAGGCGAAGCGAAAAGCACCGCGCCATCACGTTTCAACAACGCATAAGCCACGACAACCGGGTTGTAAGGTGTATCGGAAGCACGCACGTTCAGCGACCAAGCCACCTCGTCCAATGCGGAGAGCAGCAAGCCGTCAGCGTCAGTATGTTCAAATATGGAGAGCCGTTTCGTCTCGTGAGACAAACCGGTAAAATCCACAGGCAAAAGATACAAAGGAGTACGATGAGGGAGAATTCCCTCATTCCACAAAGGGCGCACATCCGTCACCAAACGGATACCGTTTTCGGAAAAAGTTTCACGCAAATTTTCGACCGAACGGACAGAAAAGCAAGAGCCGTCGATACCGACCACTGAATTTCCGCCCAACTTCGAGACGATCCACTGCGCATAAGAAGGTGTGGAAGGCAAGCCATCCTTGAAGAGTTCTATGCCGGAGCCTGCCAATTGGTCGGGAGCCTGCAAAAAATAGCGGGAATCAGTCCAAAGACCAGCCTCCTCCGCCAGCACCACCAAAGTGCCCGCAGACCCAGTGAACCCGGAAATATGTTTTCTCAAATTCCACTCCTCAGGTGGATATTCGCTCAAGTGCGGATCCTCGGAAGGAACAATATACGCGTCCAGACCTAATCCGGACATATTATTCCTCACAACATCCAACTTTTTCATCTTATCATTTATTTACGAAACGTTCCATCTTCTCAGGCAATTCCGCCTCGAACGTCATCAGTTTAGTGGTGATTGGGTGGCGGAGCGTGATAGAGCCCGCATGCAAGCCGATACGTCCGATCGGAGAAGTGGAGCCGCCATATTTCTTATCACCGATAATCGGATGACCGAGACGTTGCATATGCACACGAATCTGGTTCTTCCGGCCCGTCACAAGGTTCACCTTCAGGAAAGTATGTTCCCTCATACGTTTCACCACCTCGTAGCGTGTGATGGACTCTTGTCCGCCGTTATCCGTATCGGAAGAGTAAACCTTCTTGGATTTTTGGTCTTCGTTCAACCATGTATGGATCTCGCCGCTATCCTTCTCGACGACACCCTCTACGATGGCATAGTAGATTTTATTCTTGACATCACGTTGCCAATTGCGTTGCATCAGAAACTGGGTATCCTTGTCCTTCGCGAAAATCAGCACACCGGAAGTCTCCCTATCAAGACGATGGACCACATAAAGGCGGTTCCTCATATTCTGTTTTTTCAAATGGTTCATAACCACACGGAAAGCGGTATACTCCTCCTGCTTCTCCGTAGCGACTGAGAGGACGCCCTCCGCCTTATTGACCACAATGATATTATCATCCTCATAAAGGACCGACACGCGGCTACTCTTCAAGCCAGTGCCCGCCTTGGTGAAATCGACCGACACCACATCACCCGGTTTCAGCAGATAATCATACTGGGTCTTCACTTGATCGTTCACGAACACTTGTCCGCGGGAAAGCACCCCCTTGACGGCAGTCTTACTCATACTTCCGATCTTTTTCAGCACGAAATCGAAAAGGATGGACTCCTCGCCGACATGGAACTTCACGGTCTTATTATTTCCCTCTTTGAAGGGAGAAAACTTTGACAACATATCCGATAAGTTTTTTAGAGTACAAAAATAACGAAAAAACATAATACACCCATCATATTATCCTATGATTCACCCCATTCATAATATATCAAGAAAAAAAACGCCCATAAAAGCGGAGACCTTGAGAAAAATGCTTAAATTTATCCGATTTTTCGTATATGACATTATTTTTACTTGTAATTATTGATGTGGCATGAGCTATCTAAGATTCGACAAAGCATTATTAACCAACTTGGAGCAATCCCAACAAAGGGAGATGTTGCGAACCAACAAGTGCGGAGCGTACCATTGTACCACCGTCATAGGGTGCAACACAAGAAAATATCACGGATTGTTGGTCACCCCAGTTCGGAATCTCGATAACGACAACCACGTGTTACTCTCGTCGCTAGACGAAACCGTCATCCAACACGGAGCAGCATTCAACTTGGGAATCCACAAATACAACGGAGACTATTACGCTCCGTTAGGACATAAATACCAAAGAGAATTCAATTTCGACATCGTCCCTTCCGAAGTCTACCGCGTCGGAGGTGTCATATTATCCAAAGAAAAAGTATTCGTCTCTTTCGAGAACAGAATCCTTATCAAATACACGCTATTGGACGCCCACTCGGAGACGATTCTCCGCTTCAAGCCATTCCTCGCTTTCAGAAACGTGAACGAACTCTGCATGGAGAACAGCTACATAGAAAGCGCTTACGAGGAGGAAGAAAACGGAATATCCATGTGTCTCTACCAAGGCTATCCAAGGCTCTATATGCAGTTCAACAAACCCGTGAAATTCGTCTCGGACCCTAACTGGAACAAGGGCATCGAATATCCGAAGGAGATGGAGAGAGGCTATTATTACAAGGAAGACCTCTATGTTCCGGGCTACTTCGAACTGCCTATCAAAAAAGGAGAGTCTGTCATCTTCTCCGCAGGCGTGAACAAAGCGGACTGTCCGAAACTGGCGGAGATGTGTTTCGACGAAATCACAAGAAGGACCACCCGTACCAGTTTCTTCAATTGTCTAAAAAACTCCGCTCAACAACTATATTGCAGGAAGAACGAGAAGGAGCTCTACCTTTTGGCGGGCTACCCTTGGTTCAAATGCGAGGCAAGGAACATGTTCATCTCGCTCCCCGGCGTTTCGCTGGCCTTCAACGACAAAACAGGTTTCCAGAAAATCATGTCTACCATGATTCCCGCCATCCGCAACTTCATGGACGGGAAACCTATCGAACGGGATGTGAATGGGCTAGAAAAACCAGACGTCCTGCTATGGTTGGTATGGGCGTTGCAGGAGTATGCGAAAGAGACTTCTAACGAAGAGTTATGGAACCTATACGGAGACATCCTAAAGGAGATCATTGAATTCATATTGAAGCAACACCATCCGAACCTGTTCGTCCATGACAACGCTTTGCTCTTCACCAACGGATGGGAGACACCTGTGACATGGATGGACGCCACGTTCGACGGAAAGCCGATTACACCGAGAAGCGGTTACATCGTAGAAATCAACGCATTATGGTACAATGCGTTACGTTTCGTGGCAGACCTCACGATGGAGTTCGGAGAAGAGCACTTTTCAGACACACTGACCAACTACGCCAACAGGGTGCAGGAGAGTTTCTCCCCAACCTTCTGGAACGGTTATTACCTATATGACTTCGTCAGCGGCAACCACAAAGATTTATCCGTGCGTCCGAACATGATATTCGCGGCGTCACTAAAATACTCGCCACTAGAGAACAAGCAGAAGAAAGCGATTGTGGACATCACAACCAAAGAGTTGTTCACCCCGAAAGGACTCCGTTCCCTCAGCCCGAAAAGTCCAAATTACCGAGGCTCATGCGAAGGGAACGAAGACACCCGCACCTTCTCCAAGCATCAAGGGGCGGCCTATCCATGGCTTTTGGGCGCCTACATCGAAGCATATCTCAGCGTCTATAAAAACAGCGGATTGTATTTCGCGGAAAGGGCGCTGATAGGCATAGAGGAGGAGATGTTCATCGGTTGCATCGGAACGCTTTGCGAAATGTATGACGGAAATCCGCCTTACAAAGGAAGAGGAGGTCTCTCCTACGCCATGAACGTGGCCGAGATATTGCGAACAATAAAAATCATTAAGAATCACAAAAACGACTAGTCTACATATTTACACATGAGAGCATTGATGTTTGGTTGGGAGTTTCCTCCGCATATCCTTGGAGGGTTAGGAACGGCAAGTTACGGACTCACCCGTGGCATGTCCGCCCAAAAGGACATGGAGATTTCCTTCGTCTTACCGAAGCCCTGGGGCGACGAAGACCAGAGTTTCCTTAAAATCATCGCGGCGAACAAGGTTCCGGTCACTTGGAGGAATCCGGACTTCGATTACCTGTGCAAGGAATTGGATGGGAAAATGACCACCGACGAATACTATCATTATAGGAACTGCATCCTTGAAAACAACGACCATATCGGTACGAACAACATAGGTTCCATCGAGTTTTCCGGTCGCTACCCCGACAATCTTCAAGAGGAGATTCGTAACTACGACGCCGTAGCGGGTGTGGTCAGCAGAGCCATGGATTTCGACATCATCCACTCCCACGACTGGCTTACCTACCTTGCCGGCATCGCCGCCAAGGAG
>CALCUH010000224.1 GCA_937907165.1 uncultured Bacteroidales bacterium
CGCCGCCGTTGTAGGGAGCGTAGCCTATCTCGCCCGCTTCACAGAGATGCTTTCTGCCGTTTTTGCAGAATTCGCACTCGCCGCAGCCGCTCAAGCCATGGCAGACAGAGGCGATTTATCACTTCCTAACGAACGAGTCGGCGTTTACGTCGGATCCGGAATCGGAGGCATGCAAACATTCATCAACGAATGCACCAAAATGAACGATGAGAGACCTTCCAGAATCTCACCCCTATTCATTCCAATGATGATCTCCAACATAGCGGCAGGCAACATCGCCATCGCTCACCATGCGGAAGGTCCGTGCCTTCCAATTGTGACGGCCTGCGCCACCGGCACACATGCGATAGGAGAAGCCTACAGAGCCATCAAAAACGGCTATGCGGATGCCATCATCGCAGGAGGAGCGGAAGCCGCCATCAATCCATTAGCAATCGGAGGATTCACCAACTGCAAAGCCCTTTCCAAAGCGAATGACCCAAAAAACGCGTCACTACCTTTCGACGCCACAAGGAAAGGATTCGTCATCGGAGAAGGCGCGGGAATCGTCATCCTTGAAGAATACGAGCACGCCAAAGCTTCAGGCGCCAAAATTTACGGAGAGATTTGCGGATACGGGAACAGTTGCGACGCATATCACTACACAGCGCCCAAACCAGACGGAAGCTGTGCGGCAAGGGCAATTAAGATGGCACTCGACGAGGCGAACTACAATAGCGACGACACGCTATACATCAACGCCCACGGGACAGGGACACCAATGAACGACAAATCCGAAACGCTGGCATTCAAATTAGCCTTGGGAGAATCAGAAGCACGCAAAGCGCTCATCAGTTCCTCCAAATCAATGACAGGACACATGCTAGGCGCAGCAGGCGGCATAGAGGCAATCGTGTGCGCGCTATCCCTCCAAAACAACATCGTCACCCCCACCATCGGGCTAAACACGCCTGACCCGGAGTGTGACCTCAACTATACACCGAACGTGGCGAAACAAGCGAATCTGACGATAGCCATCTCCGATTCCTTAGGATTCGGCGGCCACAACGCTTGCATCGCTATTAGAAAAATATAGATACTAACAACAAGCCAACCTAAATCCTAATTAAGTTTTTATAATATGCATGCAAAACCAACTATAAAAAATCTACACTAACATATCCAACACACTTCAGGGAGACTCATTCCCCCGAGAAGACGGATATCAACGAAGTGATTCCTTCCTCAACAAGGAAACAGAACCACTATTGCGAATGGAAGGATTACGTATTACCGCAATTCTTCCATTCCTGCGTTTCACTTAAAAAAAACGAAAAAAAATTTAATATATTTTCACCAAGGACAAAATATGAAGTATATTTGGCCAGCATCTAAAGATTATGCTTTTTTTCAAATCGATTGTCATGAAAACACAGACATATATTATACATATCATTTTACTTATCCTTACACTGGCTTGTTCAACAAGCATTTCCGCAAGGACATACAACGGGACTCCCTACTCGATGAAACAACCCAACGGAGACTCAGTTACCGTACTTTTGTATGGTTCCGACCTCTACATCGATGCGGAAAGCATTGACCACTACACTCTCACAACAGACGAAAAGACATCGGAGATTTGTTATGCCATGCTCTCATCAGACGGCAACGAATACGCCTCCACAGGCATTGTTTACCAAGGAGGAGAGACTCCGGAAGCGGTAAAAATGATTGTGAATCAAAGAATTAGAATTTCACAGGAAAGCAAGCGAAAAAAGATGGAGGATACCGGGAAAAAGTTAGGGAAGGAAGAGTATCAGGACGTACCTTCCCTTAAAGCCGCGGAAGCATTCCCCGATACAGTTTACGGTCTTTGTGTGTTCATCGAATTTGCGGATAAAAAATCCACAGTCTCCAGAGAACAGATTTACGAATTCCTCAACGGAGACAACAACCCGCAATTCAAAAACAAAAGTTCCATCAAAGAGTACTTTCAATGGATATCAGGAGGGAAACTCACATACATCAACTTCGTTCCTTCCCACTCCTATGTGGCCAAACAAAACATGGAGTATTACGCGCCGCTTGACGCCACCGACTACACAATAACCCGACTATATGAAGCAATCGGGAATGCGGTTAACCAATGGGTTTCCGAAGATAACGGTGACCTATCCAAACTCACCAAAAACGAATACGGAGGAATCAAAGCGTTAAACATTCTTTACGCAGGTCCTTGTCAAAACAAATGGGCGACAGGTTTATGGCCTCATCAAAGCGCCGCCGCATTCACAAACATAAGAGGATTCAATAACAAGAGTTTACACACTTATCAAATATCCGACATTAGGGGAGACTTGAAGATGGGAACGTTCGTCCACGAGAACGGACATTTGGTCTGCGGATGGCCCGATTTCTACCAATACGAAGAACACGAGCCCAACAACGCACAAAATTACAACATCGGAGACGCCTTTAACATCAGCGACGAATACAACCCGCCCTACCCCAACCCATTAGCGCTTGATCTTATGGGATGGTTAACCGACCTGAACGACATCACAGGGAAAAACAATGGAGAAATCGTCACACTCACCCAAGGATGCGGACATGCCGCCATCTACAGAGGAACAGGAGCAAACAAATACGAATGTTATTATTTGGAAATCAGAGACAAAGAATGGTCCTCTTGGAACAACGGACATAAAGGCATATTCATCTGGCACGTCAACCTAAAAGGAGACAATTGCCACCCAGACAAACCTGAACTGTTGGATTGCAGACCCTGCACCTACCAGAACCCCTTTTGGGTTAAAGGATCCGGTTCCAGCTACTTCAGCGACGATTCTAACCCAAGCGCCAAATGGTATAGCGGGGACAAGTCGGGCATATACCTATGTGACTTCAGTAATTATGGGCAAACAATGACCTTCCGTTGCGGAGAAAAAGTGAAAACGCCGACTTTCGTCACCCAACAATTAAAAAACGCCATACTTTATACCGAATATTCCGACACCATCCGATTTCTTATCGGAACAGATAATTACATTTTGAAAGTCAAAGAAGGAGACGAACTACCGGAAGGTATATCCATTGACGACAACGGAATCCTAACCGGCACTCCTACAGATACCGGGACAACTCGTTTCACCATCATTGTTACCGATCAAAACAACATCTCTCAAGAACAAGAATTCTCATTAAACGTCCTCTGCGCCACTCCATACTATGGGACGGGATACTCCATACCTGGTAGTTTTCAAATGGAAGGATACGACAGAGGCGGCAATGGTTTGGCTTACCACACAAACCGTACTGTACGAACAAACAATCTAAAAGAAGCCAGAGACGACAATCAATTCTTCCCTTTGTTCCGTTTCATTAACAGAAACACAAATCAAACGATAGGATTCGCCGTGGAGTTTAATTCTATCGACGAATGGACGCAATACTCAATTAATGTCGATAAAACGAGCAGTTACGACATGTCTTTACGCAACTCCACCACTCAAGATGCGATTCTTTCCATTTCCTTGGACAATGAATTTTTGGACACCATGCGAATTGAAGGGGTAAAAGGCATCAATATAGATAGTAACAGCAAAGGATACAAATACACAAAGAAAGAATTGCAACTGCCGGAAGGGGACCACAAACTCAAATTCGGCATATTAAACTTATCTTCCACCCTCCGAATTGACAGCGCCGATTTCATCAGAAAAGAGACAGTGCATTCGGAAAGCCACACGAACTTTCCGATTTATATAGCCAACTCAAACAACGGATTCTCCATTCTAGGAATTCACGGGGATGAAGAGATATTGATATTCAATTCTCAAGGAATGTTAATCGAGGAAAAGAAAAATCCTCGTGACAACACTTCTTTCGGAGAAAATTATCCGCAAGGAATTTATATGATAAAAATCGTCAACGAAAAATCCTGCATAACATTCAAAGCAATAAAAGAGTAGGATGATTCACACACATTAAGCAAAGAGATTTTTTCAGCCAACACATCATATATCACAACAAAAAAAAGGCAAATCTTTTTTGTTATTTTAAAAATATACATACATTTGCATTGTAATGTTGTGAAACATGATTCTTTATAGATGTAAGGTTTATGGTTTTCTAAAAGCAAGCATTCATGCTTGCTTTTGGTTTTTTTTACAAAAACCCTATAATTCAGCGGATTATGGATGCAATGAAAAAGAATTGGTTCTACATATTTATGGCACTCATCGCCATAGTTTACATATTCTTCCCTAATAACAATTCCACGTTAGACGCATATGACTATGCGGCGAGCGCACGTTACGGCATAGACTTATACCATCCGCACCATCTGCTCTTCAACGCCTTTTTCCATGCCATAAACAGCATTCTACACACGTTAAATTTTCAATGCGAGACACTCAGAATTCTACAATTAGGAAATGCCATTTTCGCCATAGGCGTACTTCTTCTTACCCGTTTGACGCTAAAAAAAACAACATCGGATAGATGTGCGGACGCACTCACCCTCTTCGCCGGCTGCTCATTCTCCATGCTGAGATACTCGACAGAGGGAGAGACTTACATCATACCCATATTCTTCTCGCTACTCACCTCCCTATTCTTTCTATATTCCTTCAACAAAAGATGGTGTCCTTTCATCATTTTTAGCGCATTAGCCATTTCCATAGCTTGCCTTTTCCACCAGACCGCAATATTTTGGGGATTAGGAATCGTTTTAGCTCTAATCTTCGGGAAAAAGTTCAGACACGCAATATTGTTCTCATGCGTCACCCTATGCGTGCCACTCGCATACGCATGGATACTCACTTCCAAAATAGGGAAAGAGCTTACGTTTTCCAACCTAACGGGTTTCATGGCAGACTACTACCTATCGGACTCCGCCGACACACATATCGGACTCGTCAATTTCCTCATGACACCCATCAGTCTATTCCGCACCTTCTTCCAACTTCACGGGAACATCCCTATCATCTTATCTAAACATCCTTCTTTAGCCTTGCCTATCCTACTTGGAATCGCATCATTCATCATTAGCGCCATTCTCCTAAAAAAAACGGAGGGTTTTAAACGCATGGAGGGGGACATACAAAAAAGACCATTCCAAACAGCACACTTACTCATATTCTTACTAAGCCTTACATTCGCTTTCTTCTCCCACGGAAACGCGGAATTCATGGTGATGCTACCCGTCTGTCTCTCACTATTCATCTATCCCTACGTGGACGAGAAACACGTCCGAAGCATAATTCTCTTCTCTTGCTGCATGTTTTTATGGAACGTATCGACCTGTATCCTACCCAATCACTTCTTCAACTTCTACAACGAGCAGGCGGTCGTCGATCATGTTAGAAATCATCCGGACGCGACCTATATACTCACCGATAAAAATCTTGTGAGAAACCAATATTTCTACTTATACGGAGAAGAACCATCCGCTAGATTAATTAGCGCCGACAACAAAAAAGAGATATTAAAAATCCGAAGAGAGAATCATTCAAGCATTGTCATCTACAAAGACATTGATAAACCCTCGCCGATATCGAGAAGTTCGCTGTTAGACGACAACAATATAAATTTTGAAATAGAGTCGAAAGAGAGCGTCATTCAAGGTGATCTAGGAACCTACTATATCGGAATCATCCGACTTCTCCCCTAACAGGATTTTTTCTTCAGCAACATATCACAAATATCATTCAGAACATTGGAACCCAACAATTTCGCAGGAACAACAAAGAGGACAACACCTGCAACGAGTTGTAGCAACAATGTCAACTTCACATTCCAATCCATCACATCTCTCGTCAACCAACCAATCGTCCACACACCAACTGCCATAAAGAGAGAGAGTCCCCAATAAGGGAACACATCCTTCAGTTGGTTTCCGATAGAATAATCCACCACCCTACGGACAAAGAAGAGATCCACACAATAAGAGAGCACATTAGCGGAGACAAATCCCCAAAGCATCTCCTCTACCGTATCATGAAACAGGAACAAAGAGAACAAGGTCAGAACATTACGAATCACCTCCATGGCAAAATTCCGTCTCGGAACCCCCTTCACAGTCATCAGATTCAAATACATGTTGTGCATAGGAGCCACTAGGCCAGCAACCGCCAAGACTCTGAAATAAGGAACGATAGGCTGCCATTTATCGGTAAGAACCACCTCCACCAAGTTGTCGAAACAAGCCATCGCACCAAAAAGAATCGGAGAAATGCCGAAAGCCACCATCCTCATCATCTTCCGTAGATAGGTCAATTGCCTAGGCTCTTCATCATTCAGTTTGGAAAGAACGGGGAAAGCAACCCCAGAAAAGGTGGAAGAGACAATATTGACCGGCAAGAAATAAAACTTATAAGATTCAGAATAATAACCTAACCTTTCCTCTCCGAAATAACGTCCGATGATAGGATTATAGATATAACGAACAAAAGTATTCATCAAACTGGCTCCAATCAGGGAGAAGCTGAATGAGAAAAGTTCCTTTATCACCTTGAAATTAGGGTGCGCATTCGGTCTCCAATCACTTAATACCCAAAGCATTGCGACACGAACAACAGATTGCAGGACGATTTGCCAAGCTAAAGCCCAATAACCGTACCCCAACACTATCATCAAGATTGTCGCAACCCCCGAAACCACAGCGCTCACCAAACTAGAGAGAGACATTTTCTTAAAAGAAAGCGTCCTCGTCAACACGATGGTCTGGACGATTCCGAATGAATTAAAGATGATGGAAACGAACAAAAAGCGGGAGAGGAGAATCAATTCCGGCATCCGATAATAAGAAGCGATAAATCCCGCACTGACAAACAAGACCGTATAGAAAACAAGGCTCAGAAAGACATTGAACAAAAGAACCGCTACATACTCCGCATCCGTATTCTCCTTCCTACGCACCATAGCGGAAGTGAAACCACTCTCCGTCAACAGATTAGATAGCGCTGTAAAAATCGCCAAGGCACCCACCAATCCGAAATCTCGGGGAGTCAGCAAGCGAAGCGTAATCAATCCGACAACAAAAGCCACCACTTGGAAGCCCACCTTATCCAAAGCGTTCCAAACGATGGAGTTAACAGTCTGTTTTTTCAAATCCTGTGCCATATCAATCACAAAGATAGGTTTTATTCGCTATATTTGCGAGAGAAATACGAACGATATGATAAAAAGAGTCTGCGTTTACTGCGCATCCAGTTCCCAAGCGGACGAAATTTACAAAAACGAAGCAAGACGGCTCGGAGCAATTCTTTCAGAAAACCATATCGCCTGCAACTACGGAGGCGGCGCCGTCGGTCTGATGGGGGAATTAGCAAACTCCATGAACAAGCACAACGGAGTAATCACAGGAATTATCCCTAAATTCATGGTTCGACGCGGATGGGACAATCCCAACGTAAAGGAAGTGGAAACCGAGGACATGCATTCCCGCAAAGAACGGATGATTGAAGACGTCGACGCCACCATAGCCCTTCCCGGAGGATGCGGCACACTAGAAGAGTTGTTGGAAATCATCACATGGAAACAACTCGGACTCTTTCTGAAACCCATCATTATCGTCAACGTCAACGGATTCTTCAACCCGCTAATCACCATGATGGACAAGTGTGTGGACGAAAAGTTCATGTCCGAAAGTCTCAGAAGAACATGGACAACCGTCAACGGCGCCGACGATGTGTTGGATGCTATCGTTTCCGCCCAAAAGTGGGAGGAGACAGATTCGTTCAAATACGCAAGCCTATAAATCAAACCGATGGAGAAAGAACAAGAGTGGTTCGACAAACTAACGAAGAAACGGGAGAACTTAGCCAAACAGCTAAAAGACCCCGCCGCGGCAGGGTTTTGGAACTCCGTCGTGGACAAATATTCCGACGAAGCGCACTTCCTCTACGAACTGATACAGAACGCCGACGACGCACATGCCACGGAAGCGCACATCTCACTCCAAAAAGAGTCCATGACCTTCACCCACAACGGCACCATCGGTTTCTCCATCACAGATCCTGACAAGGAAAACGGCCCATGCGGAATCGGCCATCTCAATGCCATAACCTCCATCGGAGCCAGCAACAAGGACAAAGTTAACACAATCGGGAAATTCGGAATCGGATTCAAATCGGTGTTCCGCCACACGGAACGTCCGCACATAGAAGACGATCGATTCTCCTTCGAAATCAAAGACTTCATAGTACCCGTCAAAGCGCCACGCCACTCATATAGAAGAAGCGGGGAAACCTATTTTTTCTTCCCGCTAAAAAGTGCGGGACAAGACCACACGGACATTTCCCACAAGATTAAAAACCTTCGGCATCCGCTCTTCTTCCTCTCCCACCTAAGGAAAATCACATGGGAGATTCGCGGAGAATCTCAAGGCGAATACGAGCTCGTCATCAAGAAGGAGGAAAAAATCGCCTCCCTGCTATACAGATTCATCACTCTCAGGAAGAAAACGGAAACGGCGGAAGATAGGCTCTATTTCCATCAATATACCAACGGCTGTTCCGTAGCGATATCTTCCGACATGGAAGGGAATCCGTTCACAGCGCCAACAGACGAAGTCGTTTACTGTTTCTTCCCCACAAAAGAGAGAAGCACGCTCCCCTTCACCATCCACGCCCCGTTCCTTTTGACGGACAATCGGGAAAGCATCAAATTGAACGAGCCTTGGAACAAACAACAAATCGAACATATTGGCACACTCATGGGCGAAGCACTAATCCACTTGGTGAAGATTAAGAAAATGGGGAACCATCTATTCGACATCATTCCGATCAAGAAAAAAAATTTCTTCAAGGGTTCCGAGCCTCAACCTTTCGCACCGATATACACCGCCATCACCCAAACACTAAAAAGTGCTCCGCTATTCATTACAGACAACGGAGAATACACAGATGCCGCACATACACTTTATGCGGACGACAATAATCTCAGGACGATTTTCCATAACTACGAGACTTTATTCTCTGCTCAAGGAGACACTCTCCATTGGTGTTTCAAAAACATTTCCGATGGAGAGAATGGCACAAAAGAAGAAATCATCAATTTCATAAAAGAAAATCACCTCATAGCTTCAAGCGTGACCATCGACGACGCATTGAAAAGCATCACTTCCCACTTTATCGAAAGCCAAGGAACAGAATGGTTGAAAAGATTCTACTGCTATTTGGCAAAAGAGAAGAGGAATGTCAAAGAGTATCCGATTTTCCTTTGCGAAGACGGAGAAGCGAGATCGCTCGCCTCTGAAAAGATATACCTCACGACAGGAGAAGGACACACATACACCGTCATCTTATCGGAATTGACACAAGACGAAGATTGTAAGAAAGCCCTAATACGTCTAGGACTGAAAGAGCCTGGGCTTCAGACAGAGGTAGAGAATAATATCATTCCGCACTATCAAGACGGGACGGCCTCAGGCTTCTCAAGAGAAGAACATCTCAGACATCTCCGATTAATTTTCGAATGCCACCAATCCCTTCCCTTGGGAGAAGATCGTCAACAATTCATCAATCTGCTTCAATCCGTTCCATTCCTTCCCGTGAATGATTTCGAAGGAAATTACCACCTGAAATCCGTGAAAGAGTGCGTATTACAGAGAGAGAATCTATTCGATTATTGGGAAAACAGCCCTTACGTCTACTTCCTCAACAACCAGACTATCATCAACGCCATCGTTCCCGAAAAGCGAGACAAATTCTACGGATTCCTTTCCGAACTGGGAATAATTTCAGGACTAGACATACAAGATTGCAAGAGAGCGGCAGGTTCCCTACAAGCGAACAAATTAGACCTTCACCCCACAAGTCTAAGGCAATACGACAACGGAGCGCAAGAAATCATAGACAAAGAGATCTCCGGTTGGGACTTTTTCATACGGAATATCACGCCCAAGCGTTCCTCCGCACTGTTTAAACTACTAAGCGAAGAGATCCAACGGACCACCTCCTATATCTTCGCACAATCCCTTTGCGGGACTTACAGTTACGTGGAAAAAGGAAAGCAAGGGAGAACCACCCAACGAATCATCCAAACAACCGCAAGGAAAGAGCTTTTGGAAGAAGCATGGTTGTATGACGTAGACGGGAAGCCACGTTCTCCCAAAGAAATCGGAGAGACAAACCGTCTTTCCCAACAATATGACATCGCCAATAACGACATCTACTTTTTCTTAGGCATAAAAATATCCGACGATTTAAAATCGTTGACACGAGAACAAAAGGAATCCATCGACATCGTCAACAAATTCAAAGCACATGGTTTTTCCATTAAGGAGATGGAAGATATTTTAAAAGAGAAGATAACGGAACGCGCAAACTTTCAAGCGAAGACCACTCATTAACATCAACATTCTAAGTCAATCCATCAATAAAGTTTTGCATTCCACCCTATAGGTTCATATCCATTAAATTATTATTTTTACAAAAGAATTTGTAAGAAATGATTTGGGACATCGCCTACATAATATTTTTTGCGGTATACATATACACGATATTGACCACAATCATATTCATGTTGATGGAAAACCGCAACCCTGTGAAATCCATCGCATGGATACTCGTGCTCGTATTCGTTCCAATCCTAGGTTTCATCTGCTACATCTTTTTCGGTAGGAAATTCAGGAAAAGACACGTTATTTCCAAACGAAGCCTCCTCATCAACAAAAAGAGCAACACAACCGATTTGTCCGAGTTGCCTCAATTGCCACTGACCGACGACCAACGCAGCATCGCAGCCCTGGCCTATAGGAATAGCGACGCACCTATCCACGAAGGCAATAAAATCAGCATCTATACCCAAGCGGACGAATTGTATGACAATATCATAGAGGATTTAAAGAAAGCCAAGCACCATATCCACATGGAATATTACATCTTTCTCGCCGACAAAATCGGACAGACAATCATGGATATTCTGAAAGAGAAAGCAAAAGAAGGCATCATCGTGCGCGTCATCATCGACGACGTGGGAAGCTGGCAACTAAAGAAAAAGAAAATCAACGAATTACGCGATGCAGGCATATTTGTGCAAAGTTTCCTCGAGGTAGGTCTCCCCTACATCAACAGCCGCGTAAACTACCGCAACCACCGAAAAATCATCGTCATAGACGGATTAGTAGGTTATACGGGAGGATTCAACATCGCCGACAGATATCTGGAAGGATTGAGTTGGGGTCCATGGAGAGACACCCACATCAAAATAGAAGGCAGTGCCGTCTTAGGCTTGCAGAAGAACTTCCTAACGGATTGGTTCTTCGTAAAAAGGGAGTTAATCGAAGACGTTGCATATTATCCCGCCCAAGAGAAAAAAGGGAATTGCCTCGCCCAAATCGTCATCAGCGGTCCGGACATGGCGTGGGAAAGTATCATGCAGATTTTCGCCAAATCATTCATGGAGGCAAAGAAAAGAATCTACATCGAGACCCCCTATTTCCTTCCCCCAGAGAGTCTCATCACAGCCCTTCAAACAGCAGCCCTGTGCGGCATAGATGTCCGCATCATACTGCCAAGAAAATCCGATGCGATTGTCACGCTCTACAGCACCTACTCCTATCTCGACCAGATGCTGAAGGCTGGCATTAAAGTATATTTGTACCAACCGGGATTCATACACAGCAAAGTAGTCGTGACAGACGACATAGCCATAATAGGAAGCGCCAACATGGATTTCAGAAGCTTCGAACAAAACTTCGAGCTCAATGCCATCATATACGACAAAGAAGTGGCGCAACAAATGGCGGACATCTTCTCGGTAGACGAAAAATCATCTGTCGAAGTCACCAAAGAGGAATGGGCTATGCGTAAAGTCGGACAAAAGATTAAAGAATCGCTCGCCCGTCTACTCAGTCCACTACTATAAACAATACAAACACCCAAAAGAAATGAACGAGTTCCTAGAATTAGAAGAAAAAATCGTAGAAGTTCTAAAAACCGTATACGACCCTGAAATTCCGGTAAACATATACGACCTCGGGCTCATCTACAACATCCACATCGACGACGAATTCAATGTCACCATCATCATGACCCTCACCGCCCCCGAC
>CALCUH010000225.1 GCA_937907165.1 uncultured Bacteroidales bacterium
AAAATCACTGAAATCAACATGATTTGAAGGGCCATAGGAAAGGAAGTTATCCCAGTCAAGCCATTTGAGGGTATATTTTCTTCCTTTCTCATAAGAATCATAATCAATAAGTGCGTTAATCTGGCTATCAATTTTAAGAATTTCTTCCATATCGTAGTCAGTGATACCCCTTTCCTTAAAGTAAGGTTCATACATACTTTGCTGGAATTTAGGGTCATGCATATCCTGAATAGTATCTTTATTCAAAGAAACCACACCACCGTCGTTAAGGCTATAAATGTTGGATTCTACGTGGACTTTGCTTTCAGGGAGCCCGTATTTTTTAGTAACAAGCGTTCTAATGTTAGCTTCTTTCTCTTCCGAATGGTCGAGAACATTAACATTCCAGATTACTCGTATTTCACTGTTATTACCAACGTTAACTTTCTTTTTTGCCATTTTATTTTAAATTATATTTTTCTTATTCCATTTATTTTATAACACGCGAAAATAGTCTATTTATGTTTAAGCAGAAAATTTTAACGCATTTTTTTATTGACTTCCGCACAAACATCGTCCCATATTTCCCTCGGAAGGAAAAATCTCACATCCTTATCGTCCAAAATCGAATTTCTGATGAAGGTGGAAGATATTTCAATCTGCGGCGCATGAGGCAACAATGTGACACGGTCGCTCCACCCGGAAGGGACCTCCGTTGAGCCGTCCGCCCTAGGATAAACGACAATGCGATAATTCTCGAGAATCCATTCGTAACGGCGCCATCCCGCAAAGGAGAGCAGATTGTCGCCTCCCATCACCAAAACAAATTCGCTGTCGGGTTCAAGAGAAGACAATCGTTGTAGCGTGTCGCAAGTGTAGGATGGCTTCGTCATGGAAAACTCCACATCCGAAACGGAAAATTTCGGATAATTTCCTATCGATCGTCTCACCCACTCCAAACGGATATCATCGTCAATCAGATTCTTATCTTGCTTAAACGGATTCTGTGGGGAAACAACAAAACGCACCTCATCCACACCACCGAACTCGGCGATGTAGTTTGCCAGCGCTAAATGCCCCATGTGAATAGGATTGAACGAGCCAAAAAACAATGCGACCTTTCTTTTCATTGCTCCACGAACTCCTTCACGATTTTACGAATCAACGCCTTGGTCTGCTCCAAATCATCGTTCACGACAACTCGGTCATACCTATTTGCGAACGTCATCTCGTAAGAGGCTTTCTGCACGCGGTCGTTTATCACCTCCATCGTGTCTGTCCCCCTATTAATCAAGCGCTCCCTCAACGTCTCTACCGATGGCGGCATGATGAAAACGGACATGGAATTATCACCGAACATCTTTTTGATGTTGCACCCGCCTGCCACGTCAACGTCAAACACGACGATGTTACCTTTGGAATTTATTCTCTCGACCTCGCTTTTCAACGTGCCGTAATACTTATTCGTATAGACTTCCTCCCACTCTAAGAACTCTCCATCCGCAATTTTCTTACGGAACTCCTCAGGCGTTAGGAAATAATATTCAACACCATTCTTCTCCTCTCCTCTCGGACTGCGGCTTGTGGCTGAAATGGAGAACTCCAAACAGCCGAACTGCGTCATCAGATAGTTGATGAGCGTGGATTTGCCCGAACCTGAAGGGGCGGAAAAGATGATTACCTTACCTTTCTCCATGACTCATCACTAATTAAAGCACATTCAACACTTGTTCCTTGATCTGCTCCAACTCGTCCTTCATCTTCACGACGATTTTCTGCATCTCGCTATGGTTGGACTTAGAGCCCAACGTGTTGATTTCCCTACCGATTTCCTGAGCGATGAAGCCTAACTTCTTTCCGCAGCTACCCTCGGCGTCCATTGTCTCCTCAAAATATTTGAGGTGTTGCGCCAAACGGTTCTTCTCCTCGTTGACATCCAACTTCTCAATATAATAAATCAGTTCCTGCTCGAAACGGTTCTTGTCGTAGTTCACGTCATCCAAGTTGCCGAGGTTTTCAAGAATACGAGCTTTGATCTTCTCTATACGTTCCTTCTCGAAAGGTTCGATTTGAGTCAAAAGATTTCTGATGTTCGCGATCTTAGCCTCAAAGACACGACGCAAAGACGCGCCCTCCTTGGTACGAAACTCCACCAAAGCGTCAACCGCCTTCGTGAAAGCCTCGCTCACACGGCTCCACTCCAATTCGTCCAATTCTTGGGACTCCGTTTTTGTAGCCTCTGGCAAACGCAAAAGGACTGAGAACCAATCCTGCGGCAATGGAATGTGCAATTCCTGTGAAATGTTCTTGATTTGTTTGCAATATGTTTGAATAACAGGTCCGTTCAACTGCAAAGAGCTCTCAGCCCCGATATTTTCCATGAATACTCCGAAATCGACCTTTCCGCGCTCAAGACGTTGACTTACAATGTTTCTCAACTCCAAATCTTTTTCCCTATACATGCTAGGGATGCGAGACGAAAGGTCTAACTGTTTACTGTTCAGCGATTTAATCTCAATCGTAATTTTCTTGGTTCCAACGGTGCAAGTTGCCTTGCCGAACCCTGTCATTGATAATACCATATTCTTATTTCTTTGAAAATTAACAATGCAAATATATTGATAAAATTGTTTTATTTGTCATTTTGCGACATATCTTTTCGGAAAAGATGAATCCTCTCTAACGAAATTCTATATTATCACGGAAATATTTTTCTTAAGACCTACAAATAATGTAATTTCGCGTCACGTTTCAAATATTGGTTTGATATGGCGAATATTATTTTGATTGACACGGCGACAGAAGTCTGCTCCGTGGCGCTCTCCGCAAACGGGGAAATCACATGGCACAAGGAAAATTTCGAGGGGATGGCTCATTCCGTCCTCTTGGCGAAATATCTTCAGGAGCTGACGGAACACATGAAGTCGGCTTCCATCAAGGCGGACGCAGTGGCGGTCAGCTGCGGTCCAGGCTCCTATACGGGCTTACGCATCGGCGTCTCCACCGCCAAAGGTATTTGTTTCGGTGCAGGCATTCCGCTGATGGCCGTCAACACACTCAAGGTGATGACCCAAGGCTACATTAACCGATTCGGCGAACCGGACGACTCCACATGGCTCTGTCCGATGATCGATGCCAGAAGAATGGAGGTCTACACGGCTTTCTTCGACAAGACTCTGAACCTAAAGAGGGAGATTTCCGCGGACATCATCGACGAAAATTCCTATGCGGATATTCTCGCCGACAAAAAAATCGTATGTTTCGGTAATGGGGCGACGAAATGCAAGGAAACCCTCACCCACCCTAACGTCTCTTTCGTCGACGGCATCAGTCCGTTGGCGTCCGACATGGCAAAACTTGCTGAAGAGTGTTTCGCCAAGAAAGAGTTCCAAGACGTGGCCTATTTCGAGCCTTTCTATCTGAAGGAGTTTGTCGCTACAGTCAGCAAAAACAAATTCGGGATTTAATCGTCGGGATTCACCCGTTCAAATAAAAAGGGTGCGCCGGTTCTTGTTGTGAACCGACGCACCCTTTTTTCGTACTGCATTCTAAAAAATTCCCGCTCGGATGTCGTTCTTATGAATCGCTATTCACAAAAACATTTCTAACGACAACCCACAATCGGACCATGATCAATCCAAAGAATCTTTGCGTCAGGCTTAATGGAAGATCCATCTTCCGGTCTATAATCATGGGCTCCCTCTTTTTTCCCCTGCTCCGTCAAATCCTCTTCGGAAAATCTAAACACTGTATACGGAAGCTCTTTCACCGATATCCTGACATCCTCAAACCCCTCTATATTCGCATCGTTGTAATAAAATTTGATGTCCGAATAATTTTTCCGCAAATCGGCGAAACAGGAGTTCACACCGATTCCCTCTTTCGTTTTGAAAGAGGTATCATGCAATTCGATGTAACCAATGGAATCTCTCACATAATAGCCAGTATTGTTCGGAGATTCCACATACAAATACCTGTCACTTCCCGCACAAACAGTCGTATCCTCAACCATCTTGTAGACGATGGTCATGTATCCGCCAGCAGGATTGCTCAAGACACGGCCACCCATTGCGCCACCGTCATAATATTTAGCCTCGGGACTCTCCTCCTCACCAAAACCATACCATCGAGGAAGTGCGCCAATCGTATCATCTAGTCCGAAATAACCGACCGCATCCGCCGTAATCAGAAAAGAATCACGCACGCAGCGAACCAACCGAAAACTATCAACCTCCAATTGCCGCTCAATTCCGACTTCCACTTGCGACACATCACATTTGTAATCCGACACCACCACTTGTCGTCCAGTCCCCATAGAATCGGATGACATCCTATTGGGTTGTTCGCTTGATTGGCAAGCGAACAAGACAGTCAAAAAAACAAGGGGTAAAAAATATCCAACTGACAAGCTGGATTTCATAAAAGAAGTATTTTTCAAAAACGATAACATATAAATATCATCACTTATCAAACTAAATATCCGTATTTTCCCAAAGCTTACAAAAAAGAGGGCGTTGCAACTTCGATAGTTATAACACCCTCTTTCTATATTGTTTCTTAAAGATTTTCCGGGACCGGATGATATCAGATATTCCTATAGACTTCGCATACTTGCTCTGCAATTTGGCGCCACTGGTACTTATCCAAATCATAGGTAACCCTACTTCCGGCGCCTTGCGACAAAAGTTGTTCCAATTTAGCGGATAGTAAATCCACATCACCCACGTGATAATAATTCTCCTGTGGTAAATTGACCTCCAAATTCGCAGGAATGTCACTAACAATGACAGGCAACTTATAACTCATCGCCTCCAACAATGCAATCGGCAATCCCTCATGGGAAGAAGGCAAAACATAACAGCTTGCGTGAGTCAATAAAGAATGTAATTTCTTTCCCTTGACGAAACCCGTCAAGACCACTCCATTCTCTTTGGCCATTCGTTTAAGCCCAAGCGAATAATCATCCTCGAAATCGGTATCGCCCGCCAATACAAGTTTGATATTGCTTCCCGGATTCCTCAATTTATATTTCGCAAAAGCCTCCACTAAATGGTGCAGGTTCTTTTCCGG
This sequence comes from uncultured Bacteroidales bacterium, assembly GCA_937907165.1. Taxonomy (GTDB): domain Bacteria; phylum Bacteroidota; class Bacteroidia; order Bacteroidales; family Paludibacteraceae; genus UBA1181. Next base: position 5,050 of record CALCUH010000225.1, read on the forward strand.
CACAAACCGGCACATTCCCAAAACATAAGACTCTGGCTCAATGCCTAGCTCGGAAAAATATTCCGGGAAATCGACGAAATCGGCATCAGGGACACCGTTATGAATCAAATGGACACGTTTCGTCCTATTATATTTTTGTGCGATAAGATTCTTTATTACATTAGAGATGACAATCACATCATCCGCAAAAAGGCATCCCATCCGTTCACCGAATTTTAACATTGTTTTTGCGGCGAAGCCCCACTTATCACGATCATAATCAGGACCATGGTGAGTAAACACCACCTTCATCCCCCGCAATTTAGCATAAGGAACCAATATTGCCGGACCGATGGCGTGGATGTGCAAAATCTCAGCACCTAACTTTTTCGCCGTATTGATAGCTCTGAACGTATGGATAATCGCCTCGAAGGATTTCTTCTTAGGAGAAGGAACACTCACAAGCTTCACACCGTTCCATTCGGGAATCTCCTCTTTCAGATAATTTGAACGACAAATCACCGTAACGTCATATCCTTTTTTCGACACCAAAGGAAACAACTCCTCGCAATGAGTCTCAACACCACCCATCACATTAGGAATTCCACGTGTTCCCGTAACAACGATTTTGTTCAAATTTGCCATCGAGATGCTACTCTTCTCCAACCTACTTTATTTCAATATCACGGTCCGTCTCTGCGATTGTAGCCTCATATCCTTGACCAGCCACATCAGCATTCACGATATCCTCTCCCCTTTTGCCTTTCAAAGCTTCCAAAGAGTCGTCGGACAAACCATTATTAATCTCTGCGTTTAAATCACATGTGGAAAGCTTGTCAAGATCCTCCTTCGTCACCTTTCCATCACGGTAATCACAGCAAATCTGATTCTCGTACATAGAGTATTTCATACCCAACAGACTCTTTATCTTATGTTTCAAGACCCATAAGGCAGGTTTTTGGATATATTTGCGCATGGCAGGAGAGACAGAACCGATCATCCAGCAATTACGATTACAGCAACGAACCTTCTTTCTGACAACCTCCGCTTCCGGTGAGTTCCATAACTCATCCCACGTCTGGGTATTAAGATTACCCATCACCTCCTTATCCTTAGTACCATTACAAGGCATCACATCACCATAAGGATCGATGAAGAAAGTATCGAAAGACATATCACAAGGCAAAAGTCTGTTTTGCCCGTATATATAATTGATCAAACCATGATTGAAATAAGCGCGGAACCACTTCTTAGGGCTATTGCTACAAAGCAACTCATTCACAAGGTTCTCAAAGTTCTGAGCCACCATCGGACGGTCCTTGATGATGTTCTTAGCCTCAACGAAATAGAAAGAATTATGCAATGAAGCGGTAGCGAACTCCATTCCCATCTCATTGGAAATCTGATACAAAGGAACCAAATCAGGTGCGTTCTTGTCCTGAACGGTCATACCGAAACCGACATCCTTCATACCCATTTCACGGAGTTTCTTCAACGTCGTATATCCTCGCTGATAACCATCATTCAATCCCCTAATCTCATTGTTCGTCTGTTCCAAACCTTCAATGGATATACGAATACCGATTTGAGGGAATTCCTTGCAAAGGTCAATGATGCGGTCCGTAAAGAAACCGTTCGTTGAAATCACGATTCGATCGCTCAGTTTATACAACTCCCTGACAATATCCTTCAAATCCGTACGAATGAAAGGTTCTCCTCCCGTAATATTGGTAAAATACATTCGAGGGAGTTTCTTAATCGTCTCAATGGATATTTCCTCCTCCGCCTTTGAAGGCGCTTTATACCTATTGCACATAGAGCAACGAGCGTTGCATCTATATGTCACGATAACCGTTCCGTTTAGTTTTTTTTCTGCCATAATTAAATTGTCAGACAAATTACTCTTTGCATATGTTTCAAACGCGAAGATACACTTTTCGTAGGACAGAATGCCGAAAGATTCGAATTATTTGATTGAGAAACTGATCGAAAAATCATGAAAGCATCTTTTCATCGAGCGTCCTTTCTAATTTTTCTTCTTTCAATAAGCTGAAGGACAAGAGGTTCTATCATACTTTTCCATACCCAAGAAAAAGCGATGGCACCTGATATCGTCAAAATGAAAGTCACAACAAATAACATATCTTTGTTTGAAACGACACGTTCAAGATGCAGATATTCGACAACCCTAAAAAAGAGCATATGACAAAGATATATAACGAGTCCTATCTTCCCCCTATTATTGGGCTCATATTAAATGATTATACAAGAATGGATTGCACCATATCACTTCTTTCTCAACTGATTCACAATGGGATTTCCCACATAATGTACTATTGTAGATAATACGAATGTGCAAACAATGGTTAGGAATATATGAATACCAGACTCAAGATGAGGAAAATAATGTGCCAACAATCCCATTATCACGCCATGTGAAAGATACACCTCGTAAGAAATGTTTCCTAACCATTGACTGACAGGATTGCATCCTATATTCATTCTGCATGTGCTTGTAAAAAGCAACAATAGTAATACAAATCCCAATACAATTTTCAGAAGGTATGCTCCCAAAAAATAAACAAATTTAAACTTCAAGTATGCTACTCCAAGTACAATTCCAAGTATGAAGAGAACAAGGACTTTCGCATATTGATGTTTGTTCATCCACGCCACAACATTATCAAAATATCTGTAGAGCAAGACTCCCCAAACAAGCCCCATACGTTCAAAGCACCAGCCAGATTGAGAACTTAACTCAGCATCTGTAAAGAAATACAAGCATAGGCTACTCACTACAACACCACCTATCAACAAACAATCCGCCCAAAACTTCTTCTCCGGGAAAAATAATTTATGCATCCATTCTACGACATAGAACCATGCACACCATTGTAACAAGACTACAATATAAGAGTTAATATTTAATAATGCTATAATATTGAATTCTGAATTCCATAGCGTCTTAAATCCCACATTTACGATGTTAATCAACAAGCAAGGAATCAATAAAGCTAATAATCGATTACGCCAAAAACTTTTTAAATACTTACTTTTCTTTTCTACACTCAGCATCATCCCATATGCAGAAACAAGAAAAAAGAACGTCACACATACATAGGCAAAACAACCGATCGTATCTTGAACTTTATTTCCATAGGCAGGCCAGACATGAACATATATAACAATGATACTAGCAAGCCCTTTTAGTACATTAGTGTATGTCTTATCAAAAAACGAATTCTTTTGCGACTTCACATTGATCAGAAGACTTAATCCTCCTAATAGTGGCGCCAACAATGACAATATACAAGTTAGTAACATATTTATCTTTTATATATTTCTATTATATTTTCATAATATACATCTGAGGATTTGTTGAAATCACGATGCAATCATAAAAAAATGCCAATTCAAAGATCAAATGGTATCCACAAACAACCATTTCAAACGCATTCAAATCCCTTGGTATATTCGAAGTAGTTCTTCATAATATTTTTCAGAGGAATATGCTTCTTGGGCATTGGTTGATATTGACTTGTAATCAAATGAATAATTCCACATCATATCGATTTTGACTTTTAAATCAGAACTATCACCACTCTTAAATACCATTCCAGACTTACCGACTTCTATCAATTCAGGAATTCCACCTATTTCCGCACCAAGAACAGGGGTTCCCAAAGCCTGGGATTCAATAATCGTAAGGGGATTGTTCTCGCTCCATTCGGAAGGAATAACCATAAATTTGGCTCTTTCCATCACAGAACGAAACTCACTCCATTTCTTTTGCCCTAAAAACTCAATAGGTACGTCTTTGTATTTTTCTCTTAACTCCTGCTCTAACTCACCACCCCCGATGACCACTAATTTATATGGTAATTCCGCAGCAACCTTACAAAGGGTTTCGATTCCCTTTACCTTTGTCAGTCTACCTAAGTAAACATAATAATCGTCTTTCTCAAAGGACGGATTCTCAACTTTTTTCAAATCGATAAAATTGCACATGACACGGAACTTCTCCTTATCATATCCGCCTCTGATACACGTATCGGCCATAAACTGACTAGGCGGCAAAAAAAGATCGCACGACTCCTGCAAACGTTCTCTATCCCATTTCTTCGCTTCAAGATAACCTATCACCGCCCCTGGAACACTACCTGGCATGCAACGATGCTTTATCACCGATTTCTTATCAGAAAAGCACTCCTCGCACCACTTCCCGTCACACATACAAGTATAACATGGGCAGACCAATTTGGAATCATGCAACGTCCACACAACCCTGATACCTCTTTTATGGGCTATTTCCGCAATGACCGGAGACAATTGCGTATGGATATTATTTAGATGCACCACATCAGGTCTGAAGTCATCCAACAATGCGGAAAACTTGCTTTTCACTTCAGAATCACCAAATGGACGTGTAAACGCCTTCACCTTAGACATATTACTAGGCCAATACTTACTCCATTCAGACGACTCATTTTCAGGATATTGCATCGCAAAGATTGCAACTTCATGACCTTTCGCCTTTAACAAGCGCTCCAACTCCATCATATAGATGCAGTCTCCGCCACGACGATAATAGAATTTATTTGAAAGAAGAATTTTCATAACGAATTATTTCAGGAAGCTAAGATATATTCATTTAGTTTCACTATAAGTTCTTTTAAACTAAATGGTAATACGTATATACCAACAAGTTTAATTCCAATACGTTTCCACCAAACATTTTTTTTAGACGGCTTCAACAACTTATATTTAAATCTCCTCTTTATAAGGATTATGGACTCTACAAAATCTCTACAAGTCTGCTCGTCATCAAACATGTCATCTATAGGGAAAATATCTATTCCTATTCCGAAATTTGCCATCGTTGTATTTTCCTATAGCATAGTGCGTGTATCAATAGCCTTGGCATAGCCATAACAATATTGTTCATCTTTTCTATAGTCATAAACTTTTACATACTCATGAGAAAATCCTGCAACTAATTTCTCGTAATCAGACCGCATCTTGGCAATATCTATGTCATCATCCCATGGGATAAAACCTTTATGGCGGACAGCACCAAGCAACGTTCCCAAAAACAAAGTATATTTTAGTCCATGGTCCTCACAATACTCACGAACGAATTTAAATGTCTAATTGAATCTTTTTTAATTCATCACCATGGATTTCTCTCATAACATATTTAATTTATAAATCGATAAATTGTTCACAAAATGTAATCAAACTCATCATAATTCTATTTTAAAGCAATCACTCAACAAACACATTTTCAAGTTTCATATCTTGTGTATTATGTGAAGCACAAACTGCTCCCGATATGTATTCTTTATCATTTCCATATATTGGATGGGTCCATCCGTAAGATGAAAAAGAAACAGAACCATCTTTATTATATGTAATATTCGGTTTTATAGGTTTCCCATTATACAAAGACTTTTCAAACTCTTTCGTTAATTTCACACGCTTGGGGAAAGGAGAAATAAGAAATCCGTATGGAGATGTAATCTTTGTGTTTTTCCAATATTCATTACCTCCAAATGTGTATGGGAAATCCACTTTAACCTTTGAGTCAATAATGTAAAAATCGGCCAAGACCTTATCCGCATTCGCATTACCGACTCGCATGGATTTACAATCGATATTACAATTATCAAAAGTTATTTTTCCCGCACAACCGCCAGTATAACCATTCAATAATGAATTATTGGTCTTTATTGTTGTGTTTTTCACTAATAAAGAAAACTCTCCTTCGGTTGCATTCTTATATGACGCCAATGAAAAGCTATAAGAACAATTCCAAACATTATTCTTTCCGTTAATCTGCCGATAAGAAACATTTGACATGATCTTACAATCATCAAATGTGATATTCCACTTGGGAGTTACAGCCGCACCTCTTTGTGTCTGAAATATTGGTCTATCATACTCTGGATTTTTTATGCTTCGGACAGATTCAAACTGACATCTAGAAACTGTTCCTTTTATATCATATTTAAACTTGCCCGTATTTCTATTATCATAACAAATTAAAAATGCGGACCCTTGGGAATTGTTAATGGATTTGAAGTGACATTTATCTATCAAGAATCTTATATTACAATCCGACACATTACTTCCACTTGACGATAAGCATATCGTTTCATCCTGAGTATCATGTATGAATGACGAATTTTTTATTGTCACATAAGAGGAATCTCCATCTGGTTTGTCTTTTAACATCATCCATATCATTCCACCTCTTTTTCCCTGATGCTGATTGTCAAAATAGCAATTATCTATGGTCAAATTCTTTGCGTAACCGATTGTCACACAATTAAGTCCGTTTGATTTTCCTTTATTATAGATATTAACCTTTTCCAATTTCACATTCTCAGAATATAGGTTAAACATATAAAAATTATAATCGTAATTCGGATCATTATCAACCTCTACTATGATATTAAAGTCATGAAAATATTTATTCAATTTTTGAGGTTCTTCTTTATCCGAAAATAACAAGACAGATCGTTGTTTATTATATATGGATTGACTTAACAACAAAGTGGCTCCATTACCGTCAATTTCCAAGTCCTGGTTCAATGCGAATACAATCCAAGAATATGTAGAAGCGATTTTATAAGTCTTTTTCTCTAATACTATTTTCTTTCCCAACTCGATCGCTTGCGCAAATGCCTTTCGATCATCATGAACACCATCGCCTATCGCACCGAACCACTCAGGTTTAAGATATTCATTTTCAATCTCCCCCTTAATATATCCGTTACAAATTTTTCCTCCATCGAAATACAACTTGCACGCTTCTGGTATAACGAGAGAATCACCATTCAGATCATATTCATTTTTCACCAAATAAGATGCTCCCTCACGCACAAATATCGATGAGGATAAGTATGATGTTGGAGGTAACGACTCGTAATGCCCGTCACAAGAAATAGGCAATAGAAACAAAGGGAAAAAATATAAAAACTTATTTATCGGGTTCACCATGTTTTTTATATTGTTTTCTTATACAAGAAATTAACGAGATTTCTCACACAATTTCTCACTACCAGCAAAATAAGGGGCTGATTCTTCTTGTCAATCAATTGCATTACAGGGAAATCCTTAACTTTATACTCAGGATGATGACGCAAATATACATATAACAAACGCTCTGAATAAAAGCCGAACACACGAGGCTGATAAGGATCAATTGGAATGCTAATTCTCTTTTCAAACTCAAACAAGATATCAAACAACCACTTAGAATAATCATCGAATATCTTTTTTTTGGCGATTATCATATTGTAAGGGAAATAATGATTTTCTTCATTAATCACAAACTTATAATCTTCCAAATATTCCGGATACAAATCACCGATTATATTCTCTAATTCAATTACGTCATCTTTGATATGATTTTTACATAAAATCAAGAAAGATGGCACGTTAAAAGATTGCTTCGTCACCGTAACAACGTCAACAGATGAGAGAAACGAATCGTCAACCTCTATGTGATTTCTCAAATTCGCCTCATTTACGAATTTGTAACGTCTAAGTCTACCGAATACAGAAGGCTTAAAATCAAAGTAGCGACGATAATGACATAAGCCAACATAATCTTCATCTTTACAATTCTTCCAAATCCAATATTGAGCAGTTAACTCACAATACCATGGGTTCTTTTCGCTGATATTGTCGCCTGTATCATCAGCCTCAATACCTAAATCAACCTTATTAACAGCTTTACCAACTTGAAATGGAACATACGGACCTTCGGAATAACAAAAATCCTTCTTATGACAACAGACAAATAGTTTTACGTTCATATCACAATGATTATTCAAAAATAGATTCTTTTAACGCATCAAGAAAACCATGTCCGTTTTCCAAATCAGGCTCCATATAATTTCCTTCAGCCCATTCATTCCACGACATCAAAAACAAAATTTTATGTTCATCTTGCTTATTCTTGATGATATCCAAAGCTCTCGAAATCTGTTTTTTAAAATATTTAGGAGAATAATTGTACCAAATCACAGCACTTCGTCCTGATCTTGGAGATCGGTCCCAATTGGGAATAAGTGTTGGATATACATTTTCCCTCACATCTTCCTCGCAAAAAATCTTATCGTACAATTTTTTATAATCGTACTTTTGTATTGGTTGCCAGTTAAATACCCTTTTAGTAAATTTCGCAAAAAACATCTTCATCAAAGACATTGGTTTGTTATAATACTTATAATGAGCCAACGTCATGCCTCTTGAATTTATAGCGTCAAATCCACATTGTTCAACCTCTTTAAAAAGGGTAGCTGCCTTTATAAAAGGAGCATCATGTCCAGGGATGTGCCGCTTTTCAACAGAATACAATTCACCACAAGCGGAAACGCCGACAAAATGGAACCCTGTCAATCCTTCTTTTCGGGCCAATTCATTCCACAACTCAATGAAACGATTTGAATCCTTCAGATCCTGCGGAGCATAAACCAAAAATAGTAGTTTACCGTCTACTTTTATATATCTTTCATCCTTGAACGCATCCAACAATGAATAGAAATGATTAATATTATCTTCTTCTCCAGGATAAGTCTGTTCCGCAATAACAGAATCCTTTACACTTGATTTGGAAGTAACCCAATTCTTATTATTCCACGAATGATTAGCCCAACCACAACAGAAAGGGAAATCAGGTTGTTTTGAAGCAACGACTTCATCGAAAATATCTTGTAAAAATTGTTTGCCATTACCAAACCAATAGTGCCAATAGCAAAAACCTTCTACACCATTTTCTCTAGCCATATCTGCCTGTGCCTGACGAATTTCGGGCATTCTCAAATCATAGAAACCTAAATCTGCTGGCACATGCGGTTGATAATGACCCCGAAATAAAGGTTTTGCCTTTGCTGTATTTGTCCACTCCGTAAATCCCTTTCCCCAAAACTTATCATTTTCCGGTGTCGGATGATATTGAGGTAAATAAAAAGCTATAACCCTTGCTTTTGGCTTCATATTAAAACTATTATTATCAATTATGGTTTTATTCTATTTATGATTCTATTGATTTTACCACGCGGGCAGGAGATCCAGCCACAATGGAATAAGCGGGAACATCTTTGGTAACAACCGAATTCGATCCAATGATCGCCCCCTCTCCAACTGTAACACCAGCTAATATAGTCACTTTATCACCGATCCATACGTTCTTGCAGATATGGACTTCGCCTTTTGAGACTATCGGTCTATTCGAAGGAGGTATTTGCAACTCATACTTCTCAAAATGCCCATGAGAATTATCAGAAATGGTAATCCAACGACCCGTCATCACACCATCTTCTATCACAATACAATTAATGGCAGTTATATGGACATTATCGCCTATGATGCAATGTTCACCAATTTTAATAAGAGGACTAAAGGATTGTCGTTTAAAATTCCCTGTTTCCAATTCCTTATAAACATATGAACTCCAAGCTGTCAAGACCACCGATTTCCCGAATGTTGAATGGCTGCCGATTTCGATATATTCACCACCCTCTAAAAGTGAAAATTTTGAAAACAAACATTTTTCACCGACACTCTTAAATTCATTTCTAACCCAATAAGAATACAAGCGTCTCTTTAGCATATCCAAAGAATTGTGTTTTCTCATATCGTAAACACAATGGATGATGGCATATATGAATCTAACGATTTTTGTCATTTCTTAATATTGATTGATAACAATCCATCAATTGGGACATTATTTCTTCCGGATTATGACGCCTATGGGATTTGACAAGAGAAGTTTGTGAGAATTGGTCCTGCGTCATCTTATTTTCCCATAAGTTTGTAATTGCATATGCCATTTGCCAAGGATCATTTGCGGGAACAAGCTTACCCTCCTCGCCATCTTTCACCAAACTTGCGATGCCACCGACATTTGTGGAAACAATCGGAACGCCCAAATACTGAGCCTCACATATTGAATTAGGACTATTTTCTATATACGCCGTATGAACGTACATTGAACAAGAACACAAGCGGTCTATGATTTCTTCAGGAGAAAGGAAACCTAATATTTTTATATTATTAGACTCAAACTTAGAATTTTCATGATACTCCACCACTCGCTTTATTTCCTCGTTCATGCATCCCGCCACCTGCCACTCAAAATCGACATTCAATTCTTTTAAAATTCTAGCGGTTTTCAACATCATGTCTGGACCTTTCCAAAAAGAAGTGCAGCCTGTAGAAAACAATATCAACTTATGAGAATCTGACCTCTTCCATCTCTTCTCAGTTGTTAAGAAAATAGGACGCAATGCTTCATCCACGTGATAATACGAAGAGTGCGGATGTAAAACTCTACTCAACGCATAATCCCAATCGGTACGCCCCATATAGTGTGATACGGAACTCCATACTTCTTTTTCCATCCGCAAACGTGTGTCATCCTTTTTCATAGATCGCCAAAAGGAAAAACGCCTGCGCAATTTACAACCAATCGACTTATACATTGTCGATTCATTGTAACCAGGAGGATAAAGAGCGTTATTGTACGGAACGATACTTCCTTGAATATGCAATACCACAGGAATCGAAGTCTCTTTTGCAATCAAACCAAAAGGCCATTCACTTCCAAACACGTGTATCAAATCAGGATTATGCTTCTTTACAATATGCTTTGCCTGTTCCATAATCCTTTTACTCTCCAAACTCCAAGAGAAGTAAGATCTCTGCTTTTCGACAAAAGACAAATTCATGTTGATGGGTTCATATGTAACGCCGTCAACAACTGCAGAATCTTTATTTAGAGTAGAAGTAAATGCGACAACAAGTTCAATACCTGATTTTTTTACAATATGCTCCAACGCATCTTGCCACCCTCCAACAACTATCTGATTGCCAGAATAATTTCCAGGCGTTGTGACTTCAAACCAAAGGACCTTCATTTAAACAAAACTTAGTTTTTTATTTCCGAACATTTTTTCAGAAACAGACACTACGTAATATAACAAAAATATTCTAAGGTAATTGTATTCGCCAGTAAAGCAACAATATACAACATAGAACACTAACAATGCATACAATGACACACAATCTTTTTTAACTAAAAACCGGGTGTTTTTTAAAATCAAAACGATGAATCCGATCCAAATAACCACGCCCAAAAATCCATTATCACAAAGGACAACAAATATTAAACTTTCAAACGCATACATAATCGGATGGTCGCCGTTATTTTCCATATAATACAAATGCCATCCAAAACCCTTTCCCATAATCGGTGAGTCAGAAATTTCATCTAGACAACCTTCCAACTGGTTCAATCGCATTTCAAAGGAAGAACCTCCGACATCCGTTCGCTTTTGTTGAATGTCAATCATAGAAATGACGTAATCGGACAATTCTGGAATTTGCAATACGATAACTAATCCAAGCAATCCAATCAATACTGCTTTGAAAACCAACTTAGCCTCACCATTAACTATCAAATAAAAGCACATAGCAACGCCAAGCGCACCTAATGATGATCTAACTCCACAAGACAAGACATTGATGGCAAGTAGCAATATCATGAACGAGAAAAGAGCGTTGCTGATTTTTTTTCTGTAAGAAAAGACGAAGATGAAGGATAAACCAAGGAATAATCCATATAACATAGGATGCACAAAACAAGAGGAAATACGACCAAACAACCTACCGGAACCTTCGGCTAAGGCATATCCAAGTTCGTATTCTTCACCTTTTAACATTTGAATCTCCATGATATAGGGATTAAAACCATGTAACGGCATCATACATATTCCATACAATGTTGATACAATGATTACAATAAATAGAGATTTACGAAACAATTTAATTGAAGAAGCATCCCATTGCGTAATATGCCATACATATATAGGCAACAAAATTGTCTGCATCATATTTTGTCTCCAATTATTCAATAGCCACCCTAACGGGGTTTCATTCTGGAAAAAAATAATTATTAAGAAAATAACATAATATAGAATAAACGGAACCAGCACTAAAAAGTTAAATTCAACTTTTCCCCTATATTTCAAAAATAATAATATGCTTAATTTATTATTTTGTTTTAAAACCTGTTTTAAACTACGTTCCCTCTCGTTTCTATACTTATACATGTTATACAAAAATGCGAAAAGGAGAAGTGTATTTATAAAATTGACACCCAATCCGAAACCGCCAAATTGGATTTGAGTAAAAGGAACGAGTAAATACCAGCAAATGTATACGGCTAATCCCCACTTTATATTCCAAAAGCATAGGCAAATAATCAGCAGAACACAAATACTTAATATTGTTAACATTATAAAAAACTAATTGGAATTGTTAGCGTTTAATAAATTTCAATACTTTATTCATTAACAGATCCTTAGCAATCGATTTTTCCTTATCAGTCAATCCGATGTAATAAACAATCAATACGAATACAGAAATAAAAGAAAAAGATGTGACAAAGAACCGGATCATGCCTGATTCACAATAATTAGACAAAATTATCGGAACAGGAATTGACAATCCCGCAACTAGATATACTACACCAAAAACATTCTTCATGTAATCCTTTAAATCAAGATTTATCAACTTAACCATATAAATTGGCCTCACGACACTACATACAAAATTCAGACCTGCCTTAATAGCCAATACAACCCAAGGCGACATGCCTTCACATAAAAGAATATAGGCTAATGGGATATTCAAAATTTTTATTGATGACATCAAAATTTGATGAGTTCTTAGGTTTCCTGTCGCATGAACACTTATCCACAACGGCGCACTATATGCGTCAATAAAAGAATACAGCATCAGCATTATGACCAAAATCGAAGATCCATCAGGTACATCTTTCAACCATATTCCTAACACATAATCTATATTAAAAATAATGGGCATCGATATAAAGAACAATATATAAAATGAAAATTTGGAGGAAGAATAGACCAATTTCATAAAATAAGACCTATCTCCACTAGAATACGATTTTATAATTTGCGGATTGAATGCGGATGTAAAGCTGTTTAAAAACTGATTTAGATTACTACTTACCTGGTTGGCAATTCCATATGCCGCATTTACAACAACACCAAAAAAAACGTTGTAAAAATAGACAACAGATTGGTTTACTCCAACATCTACTCCATTGACCAACAAACTCCATCCAGAATATTGCACCATGGATTTTGCCGTATTGGAATTCCAACAGAAAGTATATTCACTCTCCGAAAAATGCTTTCTGCAATGCAACATATACCATATGAACAAAACTAATGTCAATCCACAAATTAATGATGAATAGAAAATGAGTTTGTCAAATGCCGCAATTGATAAGAGATACACCACGCCTAGTTTCAAAACAGCCTCTAGCACAGAAGTATATGCATAAAAACTCATTCTTTCATGCACAATAATCAATGAATTATATGGCGTTTTTATAATATTCAAGACAAAACAAAGTACAGCAAAATGATATGACAAATTTGCCGCAAACATTCTATCCGGTGGTATTACCAACTTGTAGTTCACAATCCACAAACCTATTGTTTCACACAATATAAGGATGAAGATTCCTAATAATACGTGAACATTTACTGACATCGAAAATGTCTGTCTCAATCTACTATTATCACCACCATTAGTTTCTAGTTGACCTAAATCGTATGCTAAAAACCTATATGTCGCATTATTTAACGCATTTTGAAGGAATGAGAAAAAAACCACAACACTCCAAACGACATTGTATATGCCAAAATCATCAACACCTAACTTATCCAATATGACTCTTGAAGTGTATAGTCCTACAAGTATGACAAGGACCATACGGAAAGCCATAAAGAAAGTATTCTTAGCAACAAGTTCTGATCTGTTTCCAGTCATTTTATATACGCTTTTTTATCTCTTCAACACTTAATCTTTTATCCAAATCGACATAATAATGATTATGCACAGAGACTCTTTTTTCTTCCGGAGGAAGCGTCATGTAATCTCCATACGTAAAATTCAGATATGAATCATAGTCTTTGGGGACACGAATTTTCGTGTTTTCAAACGGCATCTCAATAGTATCCTTTATCCAAGATTTAGGGAAGACACACTTTTCGTAGTTATCCGTGGAGCGATAATACATCACCTTATCTCCTGAAATAGACTTAAATTTATTCTCTATTTTCTTCAATTCTTCCAAAATTCGACGTTTCCTGATTTTTGCGCTTAAAATCGTAAAGAAATAAGAAGGATGTTTATAAACATCAGGGGATGTTAGTGTCTTCAAAGAATGAATATATTCGCCATACCAATAACAATATTCGTCATGAATGATTTTTGCTTCATTTATATCGTCTACTTCATCAACAGGAAAAACATCTATAAAGACACCGATCACACACTCAATATATCCAATCTCTAATATTGTCGTGTTCTTGTTGGCAAACTTTGCAAATGGCAAATAATAACACTTGTTTTCTATATCAATGATTTCATATTCTTTCATCGATTTATCATTACGGAGAGATATGAATTTATCATAATTTGCTCTATCCATATAAACATCGATGTCATCATCCCAAGGAATCAGCCCTTTATGACGAACGGCACCCAACACTGTTCCATATGCCGCAACATATTCTATATCATGTTCCTGACAAAATGCCAAAAAGGCATTAAAAGTTTCCAGAAGTATTTCTTTATATTTTATAATCGAATAATCCATATCCTTATTCTGTTACCATTTTCAAAACTTTCTCTATTATCGGAGCCATATCATAATATTTATATTCCGCCAGACGGCCTCCAAAAATCACATTCTGTTCCTTCTTAGCGAGTTCTCGATATTTCTCTGCTAAAACATTATTCAATTCATCATTAACTGGATAATATGGTTCCATTCCTTCTTTATATTCAGTGGAGTATTCTTCACTTACCACCGTCTTAGGGCATTCATACACTTGCTGGCCGAACATTTCAAAATGCTTATGTTCTATAACACGTGTGTATGGAACTTCGTGACTCGTGTAATTGACAACGGCATTACCCTGATAATTCGGAGTCGGTTCCACCCTAGTCTTAAAGCTGACAGTACGCCAATTTAATTTTCCTAATGAAAAATCAAAATATTGGTCAATTGGACCTGTGTAAACTAATTGATCAGCTATTTCTTTCCAGCTATCACGCCATGTTTTTCCTGTCAAATCACAGATTGAAGAAAAAAAGTCCTGATTAGTTCTACATTCTACGCCTGCCAGCAATCTTTCTATCAACTTATTATACCCTCCGATCGGAATTCCCTGATATGAATCATTAAAGTAGTTATTATCAAAGACAAAACGTACTGGCAATCTTTTTATAATGAAAGCAGGAAGGTCAGTACACTTTCTTCCCCACTGTTTTTCAGTATATTCTTTTATCAGTTTTTCAAATATATCTTTTCCGACAAGAGTCAAAGCCTGCTCTTCCAGATTTTGAGGTTCTCTTCCATTCAGACGCTGAATAGCTTCCCTCTTTTGTGAATCCAGCTTTTCCATCGCCTCCTGAGGAGTTCGCACACCCCACATTTGAGAGAATGTATTCATATTAAACGGCAAATTATACATTTCCCCTTTATAATTCGCCACAGGAGAATTTGTATAACGATTAAAATCCACTAAGGAATTCACGAAATCCCACACTTCCCTATTGTTTGTATGAAAAATGTGAGCTCCATATTTGTGGACATTGATTCCCTCTATATTCTCGCAATACAAATTTCCGCCATGGTTTGGACGTTTATCTATCACCAAACATGTTTTTCCTAACTCCTTAACACAAAAGGAAAATGTCGCGCCAAAAAGTCCAGAACCGACTATCAAATAATCGAATTTTCTCATATCCCATTAATCCCTTCTAAATAAATCCCTCGTATAGACCTTATCCTCCACATCGTCTAAACAACTATCGTAACGATTGGCGATAATGGCCTGGCTCTGCGCCTTGAATTTATCCAAGTCATTTACCACTAAACTTCCGAAGAAAGTCTCGCCATCCTTTAACGTCGGTTCGTAGATGATGACATTAGCCCCTTTCGCCTTCACTCTTTTCATCACACCTTGGATGGAAGACTGACGGAAATTGTCGGAGTTAGACTTCATCGTCAAACGATAAACGCCGATGGTGACATTTTTTTCGTTCTGCTGATTATAACCATTTTGTGTGGCATAATCATAATAACCAGCCTTGCTCAACACCTGATCCGCAATGAAATCCTTGCGGGTCCTATTGCTCTCCACAATAGCGGTCATCATATTCTGAGGTACGTCTGCATAATTGGCCAATAATTGCTTCGTATCCTTTGGCAAACAATAACCTCCATAACCGAAAGACGGATTATTATAATGCGTACCGATTCTTGGGTCTAAACCTACTCCCTGTATAATGGCTTGGGCATCCAAACCTTTCACTTCAGCATAGGTATCCAACTCATTGAAATAGCTGACGCGAAGCGCCAAATAGGTGTTAGCGAAAAGTTTCACAGCCTCAGCCTCCTTCATACCCATGAATAACGTGTCGATATTCTCCTTGATAGCGCCCTCTTGGAGCAATTCGGCGAACGTCTTGGCTGCGTTTTCAAGGAACGCAACATCTGCGATTTTAGCTATCGCCTGATTCTCAACCTCATATTCTCCGTTAGAAATCAGTTTCGGATAACCGACAATAATACGTGACGGGTAAAGATTATCGTAGAGCGCCTTACTCTCCCTTAAAAACTCAGGGGAGAACAAAAGGTTTAATTTCCTCACACCTTTTTGGGCGTATTTGACATACAAGCCACGAGTGTATCCGACAGGTATCGTGCTCTTAATGACCATCACAGCGGAAGGGTTCACCTCCAAAACCAAATCGATTACCTCCTCAACGTGCGTGGTGTCAAAATAGTTCTTGACAGGATCGTAATTAGTCGGAGCGGCAATCACCACATAATCAACATCTTTATATGCCGAAGCTCCGTCCAATGTAGCAGTCAGAGACAAATCTTTCTCCGCCAAATATTTCTCTATATATTCATCCTGGATGGGCGATTTTTTATGATTAATCATATCTACCTTTTCAGGAATCACGTCCACTGCAGTGACATTATGTTTTTGCGCAAGCAAAGTAGCGATACTTAAACCAACATATCCGGTTCCCGCCACAGCGATCTTCAAATCTTCAAAATTTCTCATATTTCCTTATTTTTAGACCAAACACCATTGCGAACCGCATAGATGCGTTCGATGATGTCGACCACTTTTAAGCCCTCCAACACATTGGTTGTGATGGAATTATTATTTTGTAATGTATCTATCACGTTTTTTATGACCAGATGATGGTTCTGAGCGGAACCTTTGTAGGCTCCGTAATCATTCGGCGGATTGCTAGGCGCCAATTCCGGCATCTCATAATCCTTAATGTGGCAGTAAACCACCTCGTTCATATATTGCCCCGCCACCTTGACGGTACCATTCTCTCCGACTATCGTAATACTGCTTTCCAAGTTGGTGTCCCAAACAGCAGTGGAATAGTTTAAACACCCCATCCCTCCGTTCATGAAATCGAAGGTCACCACACCGCTATCCTCAAAATCCGTCAAATCCTGATGGGAAAAATCATTGAAATGTCCGACGATATTGGTAATATCACCAAATAGCCAATACATGATATCGATAAAATGAGAAAACTGGGTGAAGAGCGTTCCGCCGTCCAAGCGACCATCCCCATGCCAATTTCCCTTCTTGTAATAACGCTCGTCACGGTTCCAAAAACAATTCAACTGAACCATGAAAATCTTTCCCAATTTGTTTTCCGTCACAATCTGTTTCAACCAAACTGAAGGGGGAGAATAACGATTCTGCATCACGCAAAAAACCCTTTTGGAAACTTCAAGCGACTTGCACACGAGTTTCTCCGCATCCGCCTTGCTCAAAGCGATGGGTTTTTCTATAACGACATGATGACCCGCTTCAAGTACCTTCAAAGCATATGGCGCATGAAAATAATTGGGAGTGCATATATTTACCACATCAGCATCGATATCAGACGACAAAAAATCATCTATACTCGAGAAGAAGGGTAAATCGTCAGTGAAACCAACCTCGTCCTTCGACAAGACATCACAGACGGCAACTAACTCAGCATCCGGATTCCTTCGTATCATCTCCGCATGCCGTTTACCGATATGTCCGTATCCTATTACCGCGAATTTTATCATACAATAATGATGGCCAATATTTTATATGTAATTTTTATTCTAAAATCATATGATTTTCGATACAGAGCCATTCCTTAACTCATAAGACAGACCTGTCTCCTGACAAACCGCCCTACCCGTCTCATCGAACTCCAACCGATCACCATACTCGCTTACCCATCCGATCTGACGCGCAGGATTGCCGACAACCAAAGCATAGGGTTTCACATCTTTCGTAACGACGGAACCAGCGCCTATCATAGCATAACGGCCTATTTCCACGCCACACACAACCGTCGCATTCGCCCCGATAGATGCGCCTTTTCTGACAATGGTAGAACGAAACTCGCTTTTACGATTCACAAAACTTCTAGGATTGATGACATTCGTGAAAACCATCGAAGGTCCCAGAAACACATCATCCTCACAAATCACCCCTGTATAGACGGAGACATTGTTCTGGATCTTCACATTCTCTCCAATCACCACTTGAGGAGATATCACCACATTTTGCCCGATATTACAATTTTTTCCAATAACCGCACCACTCATGACATGGGAAAAATGCCATATTTTAACACCTTCACCAATGATACATTGATCATCTATAATAGCGGTTTCGTGTACGAAGAAATTGTGATTCATTTGATTTCGGGTATAACTTCGTTATTGTGAGTAACATGGCAAAGCACGCCAATCAACTCACAACCAAGTCATTAGCAAAAAAAAAATGGCAAATACCTCAAAACATGAAATGATAATAACAAACTACATTTTAAGACATTGCCACCCTCATCTTCCTTAATTGAGGAAAAATTACCCAATATTAGAAAATTCACCCTCTACAAGGTTATGCAAAGGTAATGGAATATTACAAAAATACACAACAAAATTACCATTATTTTCTTAGCAGAAAAGGCTTATACACGCAAAACTAGGTCTTTATGCGCAACAAATAATATCAATTCGAAAATAAGAAGATGGAAGTGATATGCCAAACTAAAAAAGAGGAATTCACATAATATGATTTTACAAATTCTCATGTCCTCTCTTATCGACAAAAGTATTCAATATCATACAATTAGATTTTTCATCGCCTCACAAATGAACCTCACGTCGTCATCTGAGACATTCGGTCCAGTAGGCAAACACAAACCTACACGGAAAAGGTTTTCGGACACTCCATTCAAATACGCTGGACAATCCTTATAGACTGGCTGTCTGTGCATCGGCTTCCAAAGAGGACGCGACTCTATGTTCAAGCTATCGAGTCCCACCCGCATCGCTTCCACATTAGCATTAGGCTGAAGATCGGTGGTTGGTGTTTCCGACTGATGGAACACCCCCGCAACCCCACCAACTGCACTCGACACGACCGTCTTATAGGCATTTTCCTGACCTATAATCTTTATGTCCGGATCAATAGTCACCGTACACAACCAATAATTAGAATCATACTCGCCGGTTTGGGGTTGACAATGAACAGAAACACCTCGCACATTCCTTAAAAGGGATTCATAAAGAGCTTGCACATGCTTGTGATGTGCGATATGTTCTCGAGCGACAATCATCTGTCCCCGTCCGATACCCGCGCAAATATTGCTCATACGATAATTATAGCCGATCTTTTCATGCTGGTAATAGGGATAACTCTCTCGGTATTGGGTCGCATACATCATGATTTTCCTCCACTCATCGTCATCCGCCGTAATCAAAGCCCCTCCACCCGAAGTGGTAATCATTTTATTACCGTTAAAAGATAGCACGCCATATTTTCCGAAAGTACCTAAAACTCGTTCCTTATACATCGATCCGAACCCCTCCGCCGCATCCTCCACAACAGGAATATCGTATTTATTAGCGACTGCCATCAACCTATCGCAATCATACGGCATGCCATAAAGCGCCACAGGTACAATCGCCTTAGGATATTTGCCAGTCTTCTTTTTACGGTCGATAATAGCGTACTCCAACAATTCGGGATCCATATTCCATGTCTCCTTCTCCGAATCAATGAACACGGGAGTGCCTCCGAGATAAGTGATCGGATGAGAGGATGCGCAGAAAGTGAAAGACTGAACACATACTTCATCACCATATCCCACGCCACAATTAAGCAACGCCAGATGTACAGCCGCCGTGCCAGCGCTCAAAGCGACAACTCGCTTATGCTGTCCGACAAAGGTCTCAAGATCCTTTTCGAATCCATCCACATTTGGGCCCAACGGCACCACCCAATTAGTATCAAATGCCTCCTTCACAAACTCCTGTTCTTTACCAGAGAGTTTGCAAAGACACAATAGGATTCTATCTTTCCTGCATTCCATCATCATAACATTTCATATGGAAAAAAAGAGAACCACTCCTCCGAACCTATTACAGTCAAGAGGAATGGTCACATATTTAATTAGGAATCACCATTTCCTAAATGATTTTGAAAAGAATGTAAAAGATTATTTCCCTTTATACATATCCTCGTAATACTTTTCATATTCACCGCTGGTGATATTATCCATCCACTCTTGGTTATCCAAATACCATTTCACCGTCTTTTCTATGCCCTCTTCGAATTGTAGGCTAGGCTCCCAGCCCAACTCTCTTTGCAATTTAGAAGAGTCGATGGCATAACGGGCGTCATGCCCCAATCGATCTGTCACATAGGTAATCAAATCCAAATCCTCACCCTCTTTGCGACCCAACAAACGGTCTACAGTCTTAATCACCACTTTAATGATGTCGATGTTCTTCCACTCGTTGAAACCGCCGATATTGTAAGTTTCGGCAATCTTTCCGTTATGGAAAATCACATCAATCGCACGGGCGTGATCCTCCACGAACAACCAATCCCTGACATTTTCGCCCTTTCCATATACCGGCAATGGCTTACGATGCCTGATATTATTGATAAACAACGGAATAAGTTTCTCAGGGAATTGATATGGACCATAATTGTTGGAACAATTCGTTACAATGGTAGGCATACCATACGTATCATGGAAAGCGCGGACGAAATGGTCCGAACTTGCCTTTGAGGCTGAATACGGAGAATGAGGATTGTATTTGGTCGTCTCATAAAAGAAATCCTCCCCGTATGCAAGATGATGCTCGCTACTGGACGCAGTCGTGGAGAACGGAGGTTTCACACCCTCAGGGTGAGTCATGGACAAAGCGCCATACACCTCATCCGTGGAAATATGATAGAAACGTTTTCCCTCGAATTTTTCAGGCAATGACTCCCAATACAACTTAGCAGCCTGCAATAAGGAGAGCGTACCCATGACATTAGTGCGGGCGAACGTGAAAGGATCCTTGATGGAACGGTCCACATGGCTCTCCGCCGCAAGATGTATGATGCCATCGACCTTTTCGTCGTTCATTAACTTGAAGAAAGCGTCGAAATCACAAATATCCATTTTCACGAAAAGATAATTGGGTTTATCCTCCACATCCTTCAAATTCGCCAAATTTCCCGCATAGGTCAATTTGTCTAAATTGATGATTTTATAATCCGGATATTTATTAACGAACAAACGCACAACATGGGAACCGATAAATCCCGCACCACCCGTTATCACGATACTTCTCTTATAAGCCATACCTGTTATATCTTTATTATTGTTATTTTTTATACTAATTCAATTCAAAAAAAGCGTGTATTTGGTCTGAAATATATTTCAAATCATTTTCACTCAACTCCGTATGCATAGGCAAAGACAAAACCGTCTGGGAGAGACGTTCCGCAACCGGGAAATTCCCCTTTGGGTAGCGTGAATCTTTGTACGCCTTTTGCAAATGTAATGGAATCGGATAATATATCATAGAAGAAATGCCATGTTCTTTCAAAAAAGTTTGTAAAAATTCTCTTTTCTCAGCCGGCACCTGAATCGTATACTGATGGTACGAATGGGTTGAATCCAGGTTTTTCTTCGGAAGGATAATCTGGGGAATATCAGACAATGTCTCGTCATAACTTCGCGCAGCGGCCTGACGATTGGCTATATATGAATCCAGATATTTGAGCTTCACATCCAAAATGGCAGCCTGCAAACTATCCAATCGAGAATTCACTCCCACCCTGTCATGATGGTAACGGATTGTCATGCCATGGTTGGCGATACAGCGAGCAGCTTCCGCCAGTTCGTCGTCATCGGTATACAAAGCGCCGCCATCACCATAGCAACCCAAATTCTTCGAAGGGAAAAAAGAGGTGCAACCGAAACGCCCCATACAACCTGAATTTTTCTCCTTTCCATCGGGGAAACGGTAACGGGACCCAATTGATTGGCAGGCATCTTCCACAACGAACAAATGATGCTTTTCCGCAATTTCAAGGAGAGAATTCATATCTGCGTTTTGTCCGAACAGATGGACCGGAACAATCGCTTTCGTCTTAGATGTAATCGCTTTCTCCACAGCGGCGGGAGAGATACAGAACGTATCTGGGTCGACATCCACCACCACAGGCGTAAGACCCAACAGAGCCACCACTTCGGCCGTAGCGATGAACGTGAAGGTAGGCGTGATCACTTCATCTCCCGGACGAAGCCCCAAAGCCATCAACGCTATCTGTAACGCATCCGTTCCGTTACCTACGGGAATGACATGTTTAACCCCTAAATACTCCTCGAAATGATGTTGAAACTCAGTGACGGCTCCACCCTTGACAAATGCGGTGGAATCGATCACTTTTTGAATCGAAGCGTCGATTTCATCCTTTATCCTCAAATATTGACCTTTTAAGTCAACCATTGGAATCTGTTCCATAAGCGACAATATTTAGTATTCGACATCCACCAAGAAAAGTCCTTCGGCAGGAGCTGAAGTACCAGCCGAACAGCGGTCTTTCCGCTCGATAATACTTCGGAAACCGTCGACATCCAACTTTCCCTTCCCTACCTCAAGCAAAGTGCCAACAATCGCCCTCACCATGTTACGAAGAAAACGGTCGGCTTGTATGGTGAAAACGAGGAAATCGCCCTCAAATTGCCATCCGGCCTTCATAATTTTGCAATTATTTGTCTTCGTATCAGTATGTACCTTGCTAAAACTCGTAAAATCAGTGTAATCAAACAGAACTTTAGCCGCAGCATTCATTCTTTCCACGTCTAATGGGAAGGTCATTTTTGCGGACAATTCGTTAAAAAATGAATTTTTCCTTCGAGAGATATAGTATTTGTACGTTCTTGACTTCGCATCAAAACGGGCATGGAAATCATCCGCCACCTGTTTGACTCCATAAACAGAAATATCTGGCGGGAGAAGGCTATTCAACTTATTTGTCAACGCCTCAAAATCAACGATTTCATCGGAAAAATCAAAATGTGCGGCCATGAATTTCGCATGCACGCCCGCATCCGTTCGTCCAGCACCAGTCAGTTCTATCTCCTTTCTCAACACCAAAGAGAGAGACGAAGTGAGAACCGACTGCACCGTCACCTCGTTGGGCTGGATTTGCCAACCGTGATAATTCGTACCCTTATATGAAAAACATATCAGATAACGCATGGAGGATGAATATCAACACTTAATATTCAAGCCATTCAAGACCTCGCGAATCTTCTCGTAGGTGGTCATCCTTGTAGGGACAAGCGGAAGACGGAGTTTATTGTTGATGTATCCCATCAACGAAAGCATACATTTCGCACCTGCCGGATTTCCGTCGACAAACAACAAATCAAACAAATCCGTAAATTTCTGGTGGATGAGGCGAGCCGACTCATAATCACCCTGCAATGATAGGCGAACCATACGACCGAACTCCTTTGGGAATGCGTTTCCGATAACCGAAATCACACCTTGGGCGCCCATCGTAATCAACGGATAAGTAATGCCATCATCACCTGATATAACAATAAAATCCTTCGGTTTCCTCTTGATGATATCATTAATCTGCTCCATGTTGCCACAAGCCTCCTTAATCGCGATGATATTGTCAAATTCACGAGCGAGACGGATAGTCGTATCCACTTGCATATTCACACCCGTTCTTCCTGGCACATTATACATGATGACAGGCACCGGAGAAGCTTCCGCTATTGCTTTATAATGTTGATATATACCTTCTTGGGACGGTTTGTTGTAATAAGGGACGACAGAGAGGATAGCGTCAATACCAGTAAAATCCTCCGTCTTCAATTTTTGAACGAGACCACGCGTGTTATTGCCACCCATTCCTAAAACAATAGGCACACTACCTTTTACTTTGTTTTGTACGAATTGGATAATAGACTTTTTCTCACTCTCGGACAAAGTAGGCGTTTCAGCCGTTGTCCCCAACACCACCAAATAATCGATTCCATTCTGCAATTGGTAGTCCAAAAGTCTACCAAGCGCCTCGAAATCGACACTCTCATCTTCATTAAATGGAGTCAGCAAAGCGATTCCCAACCCCGTAAATTTCGTCTGTACCATTGACTATCTCCAAACTTTCTTAAGGACTGCAAAGATACGAAAATTTATGCCTTCGTTCCTATAGTCTTTAGGTAAAATAATATTTGGTCCAATAATTGTTCTTCCGTTACATTGGAAGGCATGGACATCTTCAAATCATACATATCATAAAACGGTTTATCCATGCCGCATTTGCAGTGCGCCATCGAAACCATCGCCAAATACTTCAATGGTAAAGATTCTTTCCTTGTCAAATCGATCATCACATCGAAAGACTCGGAAGCGAACTTCCCCGAAATAATTTTGTTCGGCTTTTCCAAAAGATTAAGCGATTTCTTGTCAAAGAAGAAAACATTTTCAGAATCACCGGTGCGCGGGTCATACTTAGGAATCATGCACCATATCTTGGCTTTCTTATCAGAGACCTTTTGAAATAGTTTAGATAATTGGGCGTGGTTGATATGCTCCGCATCAAGCAAGAGAACGACACTCTTCACGTCTTCCCAATTGATAAACCGTTTGTCGCGAGGTTTCTTGGTCTTCTTTTCAAAAGACTTAGCGCAATTGTCGATGTATTTTCTTTTCAGTTCCAAAAACATGAGCCCACTCGTTTAAACATACGTTTTATAACTCGCATGCAAATATAGTCATTTTAACTATTCTTCAATCATTTTTTCGAAATCAGACTCCGAAATCATCTTAATATTTAACTTTTGAGCCTTCTCCAGCTTGGCAGGTCCCATGTTCGCTCCAGCCAGAAGATAGTCGGTCTTCGAGGATATCGAAGAGACATTCTTTCCTCCATAACGTTCGATGAGATCTTTCATCTCATCTCTGGAATGGCGTTCGAACGTGCCACTGATAACAAACGTCTTCCCCTGAAGGAGGTTGTTCACAGGCACATCATCCTCCCTCATGGAGAATTGCAATCCGGCTTCTTTCAGACGATTAACAAACGCCACATTCTCTGGCTTCCGGAAATATTCGATGATGCTGACAGCGATACGATCACCGATTTCATCGACTTTTACAAGCCTATCAAACGTAGCGGTCTCTATTTCCTCTATACATCGCATCTCACCAGCCAATTTTTTGGCCGTCGTAGCACCGACATACCGGATTCCCAAAGCGAATAAGACCCGTTCAAACGGCACATTTTTGGATTCTGCAACGCTCTCCACCAAATTTTTCGCGCTCTGCTCTCCCCATCTCTCCAATCCAGCCAAATCGGACTCCTTCAAATCGTAGAAATCGGCGGAATTCTTCAGCAATCCCTTTCTGTAAAAATAGTCAATGCTCTCTTCGCCTATGTTGATGTTCATCGCCTTTCGACTGACGAAATGCTCCATTTTCCCTTTTATCTGTGGTGGACAATTATCGTCGTTCGGACAATAATGCGCCGCCTCACCCTCTACACGAACCAACTTTGCGCCACACTCAGGACACACCTCTATGAAACCGACTTTTTCAGCGTTTCCATCACGGGAATCCATATCAACGCCTACAATCTTAGGAATGATTTCACCGCCCTTTTCCACATAGACCATATCACCGATGTGCAAATCCATATTCTCGATGAAATCGGCATTATGCAAGGACGCACGTTTCACAACCGTACCAGAGAGTTGGACCGGATCCAAATTGGCTACCGGAGTAATGGCTCCTGTCCTACCAACTTGATAAGAGACGGAGTTCAGTCTTGTGCAAGCACGCTCGGCTTGGAATTTGTAAGCGATGGCCCATCTCGGCGTTTTGGCGGTATACCCCAACTCGTTCTGTTGCGATATGGAATTGACTTTCAACACAATACCATCCGTCGCCACAGGAAGATTCTTCCGCTCAGTGTCCCAATAGTTGATGAAATCGAAAACTTCCTGCAAATTTTTGCAGACCTTCATCGTATCAGAGACCTTAAATCCCCATGATTTAGCTGCTTGCAGATTATTATAGTGCGTGTCGGCGGGCAACTCCTCTCCCAACAAATAATAGAGATAAGAGTCCAGTTTACGCTCCGCCACGATTTTGGAATTCTGTTGCTTCAACGTACCTGACGCCGCATTTCTCGGATTGGCGAACAACTGTTCCTCCTGTTCCGCCCTCTTCTTATTCAACTCCTCGAAAGAGGTCCAAGGCATAAGGATTTCGCCGCGTATTTCGAACTTGGAAGGATATCCTTTACCGGTAAGAACCAATGGTATGGTACGAATCGTGCGTACATTTTCAGTCACATCATCTCCCTTCTCGCCATCTCCGCGGGTGACGGCTTGGAGCAGTTTTCCATCCTCATAAATCAAAGAAATGGAGGTTCCATCGAACTTTAATTCACAAACGATCTCAAAAGGCGCATCGCCCAATCCGCGTTTCACTCGATCGAAGAAATCTGTCACATCCGCCTGAGAATAGGTATTACCTAATGATAGCATCGGATATTGATGCTTCACTTGCTTAAATTCTACGGAGATATCACTACCGACTCGGTGCGAAGGGGAATTCGGGTCGTCCATCTCGGGATGCGACGATTCCAAATCTTGCAGTTCCTTCATTTTCTGATCGAACTCGAAATCAGAAATGGTCGGATTAGACAAGACATAATAATTGTAATTATGTTGATTCAACTCCTCCCTGAGGGAAAGGATTCTTTGCTGTTCCGCATTCATATACATCGTATCTTCGATATTAGATAATAACTAATCAATGTGCGAGATTGACGGACAATCCGAACTTCAAATATGTCGGATCCATCGCATAACCGCGCATATAGAGACTATTATGTTTATTAGTCCAAATCTTATTAAGATGGTTCAATTCCAAGTAGAAACGAACCCGTTTCAAACGGAAATTCAGGAATGCGTTCATAAACATATAATCACCATATTTCTGATAGAATTCGCTATCAGGATCCTGCAAGAAAAATTGTCCTGTAGCAGGCATATAATTTTGTGCGTAATACTCTGAATTCCAACGGCCATTCACACCGATTTGGATAGACAAGACCTTAAACAAGTTGTCGAATCCAAGATATGCCGCAGTGTACCAATTGATAGAAGGCAGCGGTAAAATATCCTCTTCACTACACTTTTGGAAGACAATGTCATTGTCCCAATGTAAATACCACACGCTAGCGCGTTCACTTACGGCAAAGGAGAGCATCTGAATCGTTCCGTCATATTGCTGAGGCAAAGCGTATTTGTCGAAATAAACATAATTGGACAAGTTCTTCCAAGTAGCGGTCGCGGAAACGCCCAATTTATCGTAGAAAGCGAAGGTCGGGAAACGAAGCGTACCATCGACTGACATCGTATTCTTGTAATCGAAATCACGGTTCCACTCTATATGGTTAGAGAAATAATATTCCTCGAAGAAATCGGGACATTCACGCTCATAACTTGCATTCGCCTCAATCTCCACGCGTTGCTTTCCCCAATTGGCCTTACTGGAAAGGCTTCCACCTAAGTTAAGGCTTCCGGCCTTCTCCTTCTCATCCAAGAAGTAATATTCTCCGAAGAAATCGTATGTGAAAGCCTCTCCGCTATGTTTGGACAACTTGGCGCCCACACCCATCTTTTTCTTATAAATGGTGTTATACATAGGGTTCATAAGAAAGCCTAACGAATCGTTGAGATGGGTAGTTTGACCGGACCTCAAAGACTTTTCCTTATCCAAATATGTATATTTCTTCAAATCAAAGGCAACATACGCCGCTAAACCGAACCTCATCAAACGATTGAACTCCTCATTTAGTGTAATACCGACAGATTGCCTCATGTGCCAGAAACGGGTTGAATCCATCGTGGACAACGAATCATACAAAAATTTGTCGTTCAACCCGTAGGAATGGTAAAAACTATCGACCGTCACACCACCAACCGCCAAACTTCTTTCGTAAAAACGACGCCAATCACTTTCCGAACTGAACGTGTAGACGAGAGAAGTGACAGGCACATATTCATAGATCGATGAATCTTTTGTGACAGGAATTTCTCTATCGAAACCAAAATGTTTCTTGATATTCAAATAGGCGTTCCAATTATGGACCTTCGTCCAAGCATTGTTGTCAGAGAAGACGGGAATATTCACAGGTTCCATATTTCCTGTGTTTTTCGGATCTGTAATATTTCTATCGTCGGTGAAACCGCCACTTTCGTAAGATTCGAAATTATTAAACGAAAAAGCGGTCATATACTCGAAACTCCCCCCCACATAAGAAGAGAAGAAACCCGCATTTTGGTATTTAGTGGACATGGAAAGATAAGAGCCATAAGCCTTCAACCAATTCCCATAAATACCGAAATTCAGTTTTTTATTAGCATTAACAGTGAACAAACCATCAATAAAACGATTATCACGATTGTGAGTCCCTCCGCCATAATATTCCAAAGATGAAAACGGATTTTTTGTGTTATAAAAATTCAAATCCTCCATCGACTTGTAGTACATCTGGTATGGACGGAAAAAAAGGAAATCCGTCTTGTCATGTCTATCCGCAAAGACCATGGGTTGAGAAGGAGAACCCAAATTTCCCAAAGTCTGAAGATTAATAGTCTTCCTTAATGCAGGGTCATTGACATAGAATCCGTTCATGGAAGTGTCCAATGTTGACTCTATACGGAACCCTATCGGCCCGTCGGAATGCCAACAATACAATGATCTATTTCTCAAGGAATCAGCGATTTTCAGATTTCTCTCCTCCTTTTCCTTTTTCTTTCTAACAAGCTCCTCTTTGGCTACGGAATCCGTCATTTGCACTTTTAACAAGGCGAGAGAGTCATTTAGAGCAATTGCAAGCGAATCAGTAGTTATTGCCGTCTCTGTTTTTTCAGAAAAAGAATCAGATGATGTTTGGGCTAACATGCAAAACGCTGATACCCATAACATCATCGCCAACATTATTTTAAAAAAAATCCTCATCTCGTAAAATTAAGAAATTTTTGTTTTCCACCGATATTTATAGAATATGGCAAAAGCGGTCAATGCGCCGATGAGCGCCCACATGATGTCTGTCTGCGTATCAAACGGATCGCCCTGAGCCCCCACGAAATCCTCAGCGCCTTCGACAGATAAAACCATCGTGGCGTATTCGATCAACTCATAGAGCGCACTCACCGCAAGAGAGACACTCACCGCAAGGAAAAAAGGGAAGAAACCGGTTTGCTTCACACCACGCACCGCCAATAATTGGCGACATGCCACGTAAGGAGTGAAACCTTGCATGAAATGGCCCAACTTATCATAATTGTTACGCGTCCACCCGAATGTCTCACCTAAGAAATCATCAGGATTGAAAAAAGGAACACGAGGATAAGAAAAAACACCACCGATAACAAGGACAATAGCGTGAAAAATAAATACCGCACTCAAGAACGTAGGGAAATGAACACCTCTAACTATTAAAATGAGTATAGCCAATAGTCCTAAAAAAGCAGGAAAAGTCTCCATCACCCAAACCGTGGGATCATAAGACTCAAAAACTGTAAACGCACAAAGGACCAGCACACTCAAATAGAGGCGAAAATCTTTATTTTTCAGTATGTTAGAACCTTCTATCAAAATTGACCTGTTTTATATTTTCAAGTTGGGCAAAAACTTTCCAAACGCCTAACCCGCCTTACGTTTTAGAAAATCTGCTCGCGATTCCACATCACGATATTGTTCTTCTTCAACGCAGCTAAGCACTCCTCCAATTTATCCGGACGTATCACGACATTCGCGTTTTCTCCCTCAGAGAAAGCATACATATATTCGATGTAGATGCCTTCCTTCTCCAAAATGGACAATACGGAAGATAGTGAACCCGCCGTATTACTGATCTTCAAGCAGATGACGTCCGTCAGAGAGACCGCAAACAAATTCGCACGGAGAATCTCCGCCGCCCTTTCCGGCTCGTGCACAATCACACGAAGAATGCCGAAATCGGAATTATCAGCCACACTAAAT
>CALCUH010000226.1 GCA_937907165.1 uncultured Bacteroidales bacterium
TCTGCGGCGCTTTTTAATACTTCTATTGATACGACGTCGTTAGGATTGATTGAAGCAAGTTCCTCCCAGTTTATTGGTTTCCCGTCAACAACATACAATGGCGTGTGTGAGCCAGTTAATGAAGCGACTGCGCCAGTCAATCCCCTCGGATTCAACGAAATGGTAAGGTTTTCCGTGTTTCTTATTATTACCCATTCCGTCTTGAAGCCTGTACATTCAATACCCAAAGTGTCGCCAATAGAGACGTCTATAGAGAAATTTCCATTTTCGTCAGATTTTGTAATTGTTTCGCTACCATAAATGCCGATACGTGCGCCATACAAGGCAGTTCCATAACTGTCGTTAACCACACCAGTTACCCTAACCAAGTTGGTTTTCTCAATTTTGGTGTCGGTTTCATTTTGTTCCGCTGCGGCAACCGGAAGTGCCGTAATCGAAAGGACCGCAGTAATCGTAGCGGCGGCTATTGCTTGGGAAAAAGAAGACTGTGCGGGTAGTTTTTCTTTCGCTACGCCTATGATGTGGATGGGTTGTTTGGCTTTCTGCCGCTTGGCTAGTTCTACCTCAATGTAATGCGCCTCGGCTTCACATACGGGGCAGGTGCCCTTGCATGGACCGTTATAGGTGCAAACGTTTGGCTCGTAAGCTATGCCGTTTGCCTCGGCTATTTGTTTCCGAATGGATTTCAGTGTTTCGCAAGTCTCTTTCATGATAGTATGAACTATTGACCTTTCCCTCTTACTTATCCCCCTTAATTACTTCATTGATTAACGTGGCGATTTGTTGCACGACCGGTTTCCTCTGCCCCGAGAAGTTGGAAACCATGATGCAGAAGGCGTACCATTTGTCGTTGGCGTTGATGTAGCCCGCATAGTTCTGTACACGCTCCATGCTACCGCTCTTGACGTAGGCCTTGCCCTCCAAGGCGGTCCCCTTCATGAAGCTTGCGACCGTTCCGTTCCTGCCTGCCGTCGCTAAGGTGTAGAGGAAGGATTTCGAGTAAGGGCTTTGCACGTTCATGTAGGACAAGATATCCACCATGAATTTCGGGGATATGGCGTTCTTCATGGAGAGACCCGAACCGTCCACTTGAAAGATTCGTTTGGTCTCTATACCTTTATCTTCCCAATATTTGGAGATCACATTGGCGGAGCGCCATCCCACGCAGGGCGCGATGCTGTCCTTCTGCTTCGAGAGGGTCAGGAAGATGCTCTCGGCGTAGAGGTTGTTGCTCTTGTGGTTGGTCACCTTCTCGATTTCTTTCAGTGTGCTGGACTCGTGCACGAAAAGTGTGTCTCTGATGGAGTCTCGTTTGTACCATTTGGTCGTGGTGGCCATGGAGTCTACCGCTATGCCTGCGGTGATGAGCATGTTGCGGATGGAGTCTGCCAAGAAGAGCGCCGGCTCTGGCATCTCCGTCTTGATATATTGTTTCGTGGCGAGCGGCATGTTACCCCTTAGCGTAGGCGACCATGAGAAGTCTGTTTTAGTCACTCTCCACGACTTTGCAGTGCCCGTCTGGGTCATCTCTATCTTAGGCTGGAAAAGTTCCGTGTGGGGCGTGCAATTGGTGCAGGTGACGCCGCACGAGTCGGAGGAGATGACCACACCCAACAGGTTGTCTTGAATGTTCAGTCCCGATGGGGTAGGTGAGTAGGAGGAACCGATGTCCTCCACCAGCCAATGGAAAGGTGCGCCGTCCTCCCTGAATACCGACGGGTCGCCCACGATGTGCCCCGTGATTCGTTTGATTCCCTTCTGTTGCACCGCCATGAGCGCCTCGGAATAGAAGTCGCAGGTGGTGGGCGCATAGGCTGAACCGAGGGTCGGATCACCGCCCCCGCGGATATATAAATCGCCTTTTAGGACAGAGTCTTCGATCGTGCCGCAATATTCGATATTGGTCTTAAAACGGAACGTGTCGGAAAGCATCTCCATGGCGGATGCCGTCGTGATGACCTTGGTGACGGAAGCTGGGTTCCTGTCCGTCATCTCCTGATAATTCGCCACGACTCTCCCGTTGGTGATGTCCTTTACTAAAAAACCTATGCTCGCCTGTACGAGGTTGTCTGCGTTGACGAACTCCTCCACGGCTTTGTTCTGCGCCATGGTTGACGTGCAAGCAAGGGATAGAATGAGGCTGTAAATCGCTTTCCGCATGGTTGATGTCCGTTATTTATTATCGTTTTTTCCCGGTAATGCTCTTGATGATCGCATTGCCTAATGTTTTGCCTAGTGATGTGCCTAGTTTCCCCATCGCTTTCCAAAAAGCGGACTGCTTTTTAGAGGAGGCTTTCTTCTCTTTGGCTTCTTCTTTTTCTTTCGCTTTCCGCTCTGCCTCTTCCTCTTTTTCGCGTTTTGCCTTTTCTTCCTGTTCTTTCCTTTTCTCTTCTATCTTTTGAAGTATTTCGTAGGCTGATTCGCGGTCGAGCGTCTTGCCGTATTTTCTCTCCAACCCGGAGTTGCTGATGGCTTCTGCTCTCTCCTCTTCCGTGATCGGACCGATTTGACCTTGCGGGCAAAGCATTTTCGCCCTCTCTACGATGGTTGGAGCTCCTTTTTCGTCGAGGAAGGAGATCAACGCCTCTCCCGTCTCCAGCTCCAACAACGCTTTTTCCGTGTCGAACGTCTCGTTGGCGCGGAAGGATTGCGCCACCGCCTTGACTGATTTTTGGTCTTTTGGCGTGAAGGCGCGCAAG
>CALCUH010000227.1 GCA_937907165.1 uncultured Bacteroidales bacterium
TTGGTTCTTATCGAAGAATTCCTTATACTCCTTGGCGGCAAATAAAGCCTCTGACTCGGTCTTAAACAGAGCCTTGAAGTATTTCATCTTCTCGTCATAGACGCACTGATAATCGGAAATAGTCTTGGCATTGAACTCTGCCTTGGTCTTTTCGTAATTCTTCTTTTGCGTAGGTGTCAGTTTGCCCATACGAGGGATGTTGATATAAATAGGATGCAACGCGAAGACGCTGACCGCATTGTATGGATAAGAGTCCGTATTGGTGTGCGTAAGCGTGGTGTCGTTGATAGGCAAAGTCTGGATAATCCGCTGACCCGTCTTCGCCGCCCATTTCGCCAGCAACTTCAAGTCAAGGAATTCGCCGCAACCGAAACTGGACTCGGTACGCAGGGAGAAGATCGGCACAGCCGTTCCCGCGCCCTTGAACTCAGGAAGCGAGAATTGAGGTTCCCTATCATTCACGACAATCAAGTCGGTCGAGAAGCCCAACTCATAATTCAGATAGTGGTTTTCACCATTCTCCCAAGCGATAATCTGTTCATTCTTAGGATTATATATAACATATTTATATTCCAGCGGGAAGTATAACCTGCTTGCGTCAAGCGTCAGACTGAAATCCGGGAAAGAAGGGCAATCCATGATTTTGGCGTTACTCTCCGTCCATTTTCCGAGAGAGACGTCGCTGCCGACAATAGCCAGCCTATGGTTATGATTGACAAGATCGGTAGACGTATTAAAAACGATAGGAACATTACACTTCCTAATCTGAGACTTCCCATCCGGTTGTTTTCGGATTGCTTTAGAGAAAACCGAAGACAAAGTCATCCGTGAGAATTCGGGACGAGGACCATAATAATCATAGAGGAGAACATTCTGATACTTCTTTCCGTAAGGTCCGAAGTGGTGGGAGAGGCAAACTTCCTGAGAGACGATTTCTCCCTCCTTTTTTATCATAAAATGATAATTAAACTCCTGTGCGTTCGTATAAAAGACAAACGTCCATACCCGTCCGTTATAGGACATAGGGAGCGGAGCGTCATCCACGTCACGCAATTCTTGGATATCGCCCGACACAAACAACTCTTCTCCATAAGTGGACTGATAAGACAACAGAAGCGTGATTTTCATAGTATTCTCCTCCTATTTTTATATTTTTTCGCCTTTTCTATAATAGTATATGAGACCATACTTCTTACACTGCTCGATTTTAGCGTTAGGCTGTTGGTCAGCGAAAGAAGCCTCCACCTCATCCCAGATTTTCAGGATTAGTTCGTCCGCCTCTCGGTTCAGTTGAGCGATGTTCTCGCTGGTCCTCACCGTATTATTCTGCAACACTTTCTGGTTGTTATACCCTTCGGCGAAGATGTCGTAATGCACACGCACCTTGGCGATGGCAGGGTTATAAATAGGGGTTCCGCCCATACCCAGACGACGTTGTTCCCCATCGATAATCTTCTTGCCCCATCGGTAGAGGCTCTCGTCGGTGGACAAATCGGGGGTGATGTTGCTATCGATCTCCAGTCCGTAGAACTCCTTATATTCAGCCTTTATCTCACGGCGTTGCACACACATGTTCAGCACCTTAATGAAATGGGAGACATACATACGGGCGTTTTTCGCGGCCTCTTGGAACTCCACGCTCGTAGAGAACTGTTTTTCACTACACTGCTTATTTTCATTGATGGCGCGCTGATAGCGCACGAGGAAACCCTTCGCATCCTCAAACAGTTTATAGGAATAGGCAAGATCGTAAAGATTAGCCGCCTCGCCCATGCTTACCGCCTGTTGAATGGAGCGCAACCTCGCTTGATTCGTGTTAGGTAATCTTCTATATGGCATAACCCGAACAATTAGTCTTCCCTATACATTAAATCATAAGCCAATTGATACAAAACCTCCTTCGCCTCCCTGCAGATGTCAACCTTATCCAATGCGGAGATCGCGCGGTCATAATAACCACGCATGGTATCCTCCGCCAAAGTTTTGATACCCAATTGTTCGTAGAGAGCGGTCACGGCAGAGACCTTAGCGTCCCTATCTACCGTTTCCGAAAGGAGCCAGCGGTCCAGTTCCTTTTTCTGTTCAACATTCGCCTTCGCATAAGCGTTGATGAGCAAGAAAGTCTTTTTGTTGCAGCAAATGTCGCCACCGATTTTCTTGCCGAACTTCTTCACGTCGCCCCACACATCCAGAAGGTCATCCTTCAATTGGAAAGCGAGACCGATGCCGATACCATATTCATAAAGCAAAGCGGCGTCCTCCTTTGCGGCACCACCGCAGAGCGCGCCGATTTGCAAGCTGGCGGCCAAAAGGACAGCCGTCTTCAAGCGGATCATCTCCATGTATTCCTTAACGGAGACATCATCACGCGACTCGAAATCCATATCATATTGTTGACCCTCACAAACCTCGACAGCCGTTCTCGAAAAGATGTCGATGATGGAAGGGAAAACCTTAGCGTCACATTTGGCGAGCAACTGGTAAGCCTTAATCATCATAGCGTCACCCGAAAGAATCGCCGTGTTATCGTTCCATTTCACATGAACGGTCGGTTGTCCGCGCCTCATGTCCGCCCTATCCATGATATCGTCATGCAAGAGCGTGAAATTATGGAACACCTCCAAAGCGAGCGCAGGGTACAAAGCCCTATTAGCGTCGCCGCAGAACATCTGGCAAGCCAGAAGCGCACAAGTAGGGCGAATACGTTTCCCGCCCAAAGACAAAACATAGTCGATCGGCGCATACAAACCTTTAGGCGCCATGTTCCAATTCAATTCTTTCAACGCCGTCTTCACAGCGTTCTGAGTCTCTTCGAAATTCATTATTCCATCCATATTATTTTCCTTAATGCCACGTCTGGTACGATTATAACTTCTATAACTATCATATTCGATCTCCACGTCAGGTTCGACGAAGACGTCACGTTTGCCAAGAACGAAGCGTATGTGTTTTATAGTCAGTCCCCTTTCTATCCATTGTTGTTCATAGAACGTCTTGATGGATAGAATCTTATCGTCCGAAAAATCGGAGTGGTAAAGATCATCGTTCATGAATTGCACCTCATAATGGTTCGCCTTCACCATCTCGCAAGTATATTGGAACAAGAAATTACTGTCCGTCTTCAGATGGATGAGGCCATTCTCCTTCACGATCTTCTGGTACAACTCCATAAAACGTGTGGATGTGAGGCGTTTGCGCACCTTCTTCATCTGCGGATCAGGGAAGGTGAGCCAAATTTCAGAGATCTCGTCGGCGCAAAAGAAAGAATCGATGATTTCGATATTCGTTCTAATGAACGCCACATTCTTCATGCCCTTTTGAAAAGAAGCCTTCGCACCCGTCCACATGCGGGCGCCCTTGATATCCACCCCGATGAAATTCTTTTCCGGGAAGAGTTCCGCAAGCGCGACGGTATATTCGCCCTTTCCGCAACCCAATTCCAAAACGATAGGGTTGTCATTACCAAAGAACTCGCTCCATTTTCCCCTCATAGGGAAAGATTGCTGTGTTTCACGCAAAGCGGAAAACGTATATTGGAAAACATGGGGGAAAGACTCCATCTCCCCAAACTTCGCTAACTTATTCTTCCCCATTTTCTTTTTTCACAATTCTAATACCTATTTCAGAGATACCCGACAAAGTGTCGGAACGCATTCCCTGCACCAAATCGAAATGATACTTGCCCAATTTCGGGAACTTAGCGCTAAGGAACAAAACCGGGACATGGTACATGGAGCCGGAGAAGCCGCCCAACCATTTACCGTAATTATCCGCCAACACACAATTCAGCGTGTCGGAGAACTCCACAGAGTCAGGCGACAACGTATGGACGAACAGCCAGAAATTCTGGTACGGATAATCATTGTTATTCCTGATATCCACCAAGATGTCATAGACGTTGGAAGAGTCTTCCGACACATAATCGAACGACACCACCTCGTTCTTACGCCAACCCTCTTCAGAAAGTTTCTTGGAATCTTGGAAGACCGCATTTTCCCCACAATTAGCGAACGCTCCGATCAAGAGAAGTCCACCAAGCATTCTATATAAAAAAGAATTACTCATTAGAACCTTGTTGATTATTAGAAGGGTTAGCATTATTATTGTTGGACGGTTGCCTGTTCTCACCGTTCTGATTATCCCCGCCGTTATTGTTTTTGCGGAAATTGCGATGACGGTTGTTTCGGTTTCTGTTCGGGTTGCCGTTTCTGCCACCGTTAGGATTATTTTGGGCTTGCGCCTCATTATTCTCTCCACCCTCAGCGGCTGGTTGAGAAGCGTTAGACGCCTCGTTTTTCTGGCCTTCACCCTGCGGTTGGTTAGGGTTACGTCTCTGCTGTTGTTGACGTCTATTGTTACGATCCCTATCACGATTTCTTCTATCGTTACGTTGATCAGGTCTGTCACCCTTCGCCTCAGAAGCAGGTTTGTCAGATTCACTCTGAGCCTCCGTTTTATTCTCCGCAGGAGCCGAAGACTCTTCGGATGAAGCATTCTCCGCCTTGTTATCAGGCGTCTCCCCACCCTGTTGAGCGGATTTATTACCACCCTTCTTCTTCTTCTTTTTCTTCTTATCGAAGCGCGTCAAGCTATCCTGACCCACCACGTTCTCGTAATCGATTGGTTTGCCCTCGTCATCCGACTCCTCCAATAAATTATCCACCTTGACCCCCTGTTTGTTCAAAGCGATAATCTCCTTCACACGGTCAACCGGGATGGAGACCACATTAGAAGCCATATTAGGAGCCGAGGAATATTGCATGATACGGCCGAACACATCCGTCTTGAAATGGTAGAAAGTACCATCTTTCGTCTCCAACGGAATGTTGCGCGCGGGAATATCCTTCTGAGCCTCCACGTAAGCGTCCACCTCGTAATTGAGGCAACACTTCAGTTTCGCACACTGACCCGCCAATTTCTGCGGGTTCAAAGAGATCTCCTGATAACGTGCGGAGCTAGTAGCCACGGAGCTGAACTTCGTCAACCACGAAGAGCAGCAGAGCGGACGGCCGCAAGGACCGATACCACCGATTCTACCCGCCTCCTGTCTGGCACCGATCTGTTTCATCTCGATGCGCACATGGAAAGTATCCGCGAGCACCTTGATGAGCTCACGGAAATCGACACGTTCGTCAGCGATATAATAGAAGATAGCCTTGTTGCCATCACCTTGGTACTCCACGTCACCGATTTTCATATTCAGGTTAAGGTTCTCAGCGATTTTCCTCGCGCGGAGCATCGTGTCATGCTCCTTCGCCTTCGCCTCCTCGAAATGCTCCAAGTCATTCGGGCGCGCCTTCCTATAAATACGTTTAATCTCCGTACGGGATTGGTCCACATGATATTTTTTCATCTGGGCGATCACCAACTGACCCGTCATGGAGACAGTGCCGATATCGTGACCCGGAGTAGCCTCAACCGCCACCACGTCACCCTTCTCAAGAGCCAAACCGTTCGTGTTTCTGAAGTATCCCTTTCGGGTATTTTTAAAGGTCACCTCCACCAAATCGGTTGCGTTCAGCGATTCCGGTATGTCGCACAACCAATCGTAGGTGTCCAACTTTTGATCTGTCTTTTTGCTGCAGCCCTTCGCATTCAGCTGGCAGCCGTTCATTATGCTCATATATATGAATTAAATTATTATCTACATTTTAAATTTTCTCAGCAAAACCGCCACCTTCATCGCCAGATCGAAGAATACGATTTTCGCCTGCACATTCTGTTCGATATGCTGTTGCGCCAAGTTCAATTCCGAGAGAAACTGAACGATATTCAGTTCGTTCACATAAGGGGCGAACTTCTGCGCGAAGCCCTGCTCCTCCGTCGTCATGTACGAAATCTCCTTGTTATGGAAATTATAGATGAAATTCTCCCTGATCATATTCTGCACATAATCGAGGAAAGCCACCTGACGTTTACGTCCCAATTCGTTCGCCGACTCCATCCAGCCACGCATCTTACGGGCGTCGCCCATATAGGCGATACGCATCAACGACACGAACAATTCGAAATACTCCTTAGCGTCGCCGGCCGTCTCGACAATTTGGTCCGCCGCCACAAGGTTACCTTTAGAGATATGCGCCACGTCGTCCAATTGCGTGCCCGTCAAGCCATACAACTTCGACAAAGCCACCTTCAAATCAGCCTCCTCCAACGGCGGAACGAAAATCCGCTGCGTACGGGAGATGATGGTCGACAACAACGACTCCGGGCTCTCGCTCACGAGGATGAAATAGGATTTCTCCGGCGGCTCCTCCAACACTTTCAGCATCTTGTTGGCGCAAGTCTCGTTCATCTTCTCAGGCAGCCAAATGATCATCACCTTGCAATCAGCCTCATAAGGCTTCGTGTTGAACGTTCGGATGATCTCCTCGCTCTCACTCGCATAGATGATAGACTGCTTGTTGTCCGATTTGAGTTCCGCATTCCATTGGTCGTAGCTGAAATAGGGAGACTTTAGGATGCGGGCGCGCCATTGTGGCAAGAAACTCTCACAATTTGTCGTGTCGTTAGATTTTTCCTTGTAGATGGGGAAGACGAAATGGAGGTCCGGATGGACCAGTTTGGCGAATTGCCTGCACGACGGACACTCTCCGCACGCACCGTCCTCCCGCCGATTCGCGCAACAAAGATATTGCGCAAGAGCGATCGCAATGCCCAACTTACCGGAGCCCTCAGGTCCACAAAGCAAGACCGCATGAGGCAGACGCCCCTCGGTCACCGCCTTAATTAGTCTATTTTTGATGGCTTGTTGCCCGTATATCTCGTTGAAAAGCATGACAGCGAAAAAGATTTTGCAAAATCGTTTCAAATTTAGTCAATAGTTTTCTCAGAGACAAAATAATGGAGGAAAAAGTGAGAATGGCACAAAAAAAAGTATCCATTCGAGCCATTCTCACACTTTTTTTGAGGATTCCTGCAGCATTCTTTAGGGAGGATAGGACCCGTTAAAAATTCCGTTTTGATTATCAATTGTTTTTCAGTAAATTTGCAGATTATTATTAACGGATAGAAGTGACCAATGGCACAAAAATTATGGGATAAAGGGAAAGCGACCAATGCCGAGATTGAAAAATTCACGGTAGGGCGCGACCGCGAGATGGATATTTTCTTAGCGAAGCACGATGTGATTGGCTCAATGGCCCACATCACTATGTTGGAATCCATCGGTTTGTTGGGGAAAGAAGAACTCCCCGTTTTACTGAAAGAGCTGAAAGAGATATACAATGAGGCCGAGGCTGGCCGTTTCGAAATAGAGGAAGGTGTTGAGGACGTTCATTCCCAAGTGGAGTTGATGCTCACCCGCAAACTCGGGGATATGGGCAAGAAAATCCACAGCGGACGCTCACGCAACGACCAAGTGTTGCTGGACATGAAACTCTTCACGAGAGAGCAAATCAAGAACGTGGCACTCTCCGTGCGCCGTCTTTTCTCCGTGCTCATCGAACAGAGCGAGAAGTATAAAAACGTACTGATGCCGGGCTACACCCATCTGCAGATCGCCATGCCGTCTTCTTTCGGACTCTGGTTCGGCGCCTATGCGGAGAGCTTGGCAGACGACCTTGAACTGCTCCTCGCGGCTTGGAAAATGACGAACCGCAACCCGTTAGGCTCCGCCGCAGGTTACGG
Organism: uncultured Bacteroidales bacterium; assembly: GCA_937907165.1. Lineage (GTDB taxonomy): Bacteria > Bacteroidota > Bacteroidia > Bacteroidales > Paludibacteraceae > UBA1181. Next base: position 7,630 of record CALCUH010000227.1, read on the forward strand.
ATCTTCCTTCCCGCTGAACAGGCAAAAAACCACAGACCTCCTCGGATTCGATTCGATGGATTACAATGTGATCTACGCGCAAATGGGTCGCGGAAAAATCGAGAAAACCGTAGCGTTCGCCCTTTCCGGCATCGCCGCCACCATCTCGAAACTGGCGTTCGACTCCTGCATGTTCACCAGCCAGAACTTCGGGTTCCTGAAGTTGCCTGACGAGTGTACCACAGGTTCAAGCATCATGCCGCACAAGAAAAACCCAGACGTGTTTGAGCTCACAAGGGCTAAGTGCAACAAAATACAAGCGCTTCCGCAACAGATTATGATGATCATGAACAATCTGCCTTGCGGCTACTTCCGCGACCTTCAAATCATCAAGGAGATATTCATCCCCGTATTCGAAGACCTGCAGGACTGCCTCTTGATGACGACCCACATCATCAGTCAAGTGAAAGTGAAGGAAGATATCCTTTCCGACAGCAAATACGACTTCATCTTCAGCGTGGAGGAGGTGAACCGCTTGGTGTTGTCGGGCATGCCGTTCCGTGACGCCTACAAGAAAGTGGGCTTGGACATCGAAGCGGGCAAATTCACGCCCAACAAAGATATCCACCATACACACGAAGGCAGCATAGGCAACCTCTGCAACGACCGCATCACAACGCTGATGGATCAAACGATGAGCGAGTTCTCCTTCGATAAAGTTGATAAGGCAATAGAAAAATTACTGAACATATAACACATGGCAAAAAAGATTTTAGACGAGACAGAGTTACTAGTTAACAAAATAGTTGAAGGCATTCAGGAGAGGAAAGGCACGAACATCACGGTGGTGAACATGTCCAATTTGGAGAATTACGTGTTCCGCTACTTCGTCATCTGCCAAGGCAATTCCAACACGCATGTCTGTTCCATCGCCGACGAGGTGAAGGACTACGTGCGCGAGCAGATTAAAGTGAAGCCTTTCGCCACCGACGGATACAACAACGCCCAATGGATCGCCATCGATTACGGAGAGGTGATTCTCCATGTGTTTCTTCCAGAACTCAGGGAATTCTACAGCCTCGAGACGCTTTGGGAAGACGCAGAAATAAAAGAGATACCCGATTTGCAATAAAAAAGATTTTCAACATTTATGAGCAATAATAACAAACCGAAATTCAGGAAGGAGTTCAAATTCAACCTTTATTGGGTCTATCTCCTCGTTGGCGCATTCCTTCTCTCCTTGTTATTTATGGATGACAAGCCTGTCAGCAAGGAATTCACCTACGACCAAATAGAAGATTTCATTCAGAATGACGCAATTGAAAAGATTGTCGTCGTCACCAACAAAAACTATGCGAACATCTCCATCAAACCTTCGAAGATAGAATATGTTTTCGGAAAGGAGGAGGCGAAGAACGTCACGAAGCCTTTATTGACAATCCAGATTCCTTCGGCTGACCGCTTCACGGAAGATCTCGCCAACTGGCAGAAAGAGAAGGAGAGCAAGGATAAAGCGCAAGGCAAGGATAAGAAAAAGGGTGATGTGTCGAACGACAAAGAGGGCGAAAGCGAAAATGTCACCGTCAAATACGAGGAGGAGACCGATTACGGTCACTTCTTTTATGGCGTAGCTCCTATCCTATTCTTCGTATTCCTTTGGATTTTCATGTTCCGCAGAATGGGCGCCGGTGGTGCCGGTGGTAATATATTCAACGTCGGCCAATCTCAAGCGAAGCTATTCGACAAGAATACCAGCAAAGACAAAATAACCTTCAAAGATGTGGCGGGCCTTTCCGAAGCGAAAGAGGAGGTGCAAGAGATTGTCCACTTCCTGAAAAATCCTGCTAAATATACCGAATTGGGTGGTAAAATTCCTAAGGGAGCATTGTTGGTAGGCCCTCCGGGAACGGGTAAAACCTTGCTGGCTAAAGCGGTAGCAGGCGAGGCGGACGTGCCGTTCTTCTCCATGTCGGGTTCAGACTTCGTGGAGATGTTCGTGGGCGTGGGTGCTTCCCGTGTGCGTGACCTCTTCCGCCAAGCTAAAGAGAAAGCGCCTTGCATCGTCTTCATCGACGAGATTGACGCCGTCGGACGCGCCAGAGGGAAATCCATCCACTCGGGCGGAAACGACGAGCGAGAGAACACATTGAACCAGTTGCTCACCGAAATGGACGGATTCGGTTCCAACAGCGGTGTCATCATTCTTGCCGCCACCAACCGTGCGGACATCCTCGACAAAGCCTTGTTGAGACCGGGACGTTTCGATCGTCAGATTATGGTGGACCTTCCGGATGTTGTGGGGCGCCGCGAAATATTCAACGTGCATCTCCGCAACGTGAAGATTGACGAAAGCGTCGACATCGATTTCCTTGCCCGCCAAACACCGGGATTCTCCGGAGCGGACATCGCTAACGTATGCAACGAAGCGGCTCTCATCGCCGCCAGGAAAGACAAAAAGAGCGTCCAGAAGCAAGACTTCCTCGATGCGGTGGATCGTATCATCGGCGGATTGGAGAAAAAGAACGCCATCATGACAAAATCAGAAAAAACACTCACGGCTTTCCATGAAGCGGGACACGCGACTGTAAGTTGGATGCTTCAATACGCCAACCCGCTCATAAAAGTCACCATCGTTCCCCGCGGGCACGCCCTCGGCGCCGCTTGGTACTTGCCGGAGGAGAGACAGCACATCACCACCGCCCACCTTTTGGACGACATATGCTCCACCCTTGGAGGAAGAGCTGCGGAAGAACTCATATTCAATGAAATTTCCACAGGCGCCCTCAATGATCTGGAGAACACGACGAAAAAGACTTACGCTCTCATCGCCTACTACGGTATGAGCGACAAACTGCGTAACATCTCTTATTATGATTCAACGGGCAATTCGGATTACGCATTCTCCAAGCCTTATAGCGAGGAGACCGCAAAACTTATCGACGAAGAGGTGAAGAAACTCATCGACGAACAATACACAAGAGCTAAGAACATCCTCATCGAACATAAAGAGGGATTGACTGAATTGGCGAACCTGCTCATCGAGAGGGAGGTCATCTTCACGGAAGACGTGGAACGCGTCTTCGGCAAACGCCCATGGGTTTCCCGAGCCGAAGAATTGGAGGCGGAAAGCGCGGAAGCAAAAGCGAAAGAGGAAAAGGAGACTCCAAAAGAAAAGAATGAGGAGCCTAAAGAAGAAAACTCCAAGGAACCTGAAGAGGTGAAAGTGGAAGAGAAGGAAGAGGTGAAATCCGAAAGTTCCGAAAATTCACAAGAATAAAAAATGCAAAAAGAACTAAACTGATATGAAGAAAAGAATTATTTCATGGATGATTTTCTCTTTGGCGACTATAATGACCGCCTTGGGAGCCTCCAAAATATCCGGTCAGGTTTTTGACCCGGAAGGCAACACACTTCCGATGGCGGACATCATTCTCTATGCAGCAGACGGTAGCACCCAAATTACGGGCGAGACATCTGACGATGACGGTAACTTCCTTATCGACGGTGTATCTTTGGACGACTATGTCATGGAAGTTAGTTTCATGGGCTTTAAAAGCAGACGCATAAACGTCTCCCTCACCCAAGAGAAACCGAACGTGCGTTACAAGAAAATCGTTTTGGCTGAAGATGCCGACATGCTTCAGGCGGTGGAGGTTTCCGCCGCACAGACATCCTTGAAGGTCGACATCGACAAAAAGACCTATCGCGTGAACAATAATGCGATATCCGAAGGCACTTCCGCTTCCGAGATTCTGAAGGAAATTCCTTCCGTAGAAGTGGACGTGGAGGGCAACGTCTCAATGCGTAACAACGAGAACGTGGAGATTTACATTAACGGCAAGCCTGCGGGTCTGACGGAAGAGAACAGAGGCGACATCCTCGAGCAGCTTCCTGCCGGCAGCATCCAACAGGTGGAGGTGATTTCTAACCCTTCCTCCAAGTTTGATGCGGAAGGTTCCGCCGGAATCATCAACATCATTCTGAAAAACGACGACAAAAAGGACGCTACCTATTATGGATCCTTCTCTGCGGGCATCATCTACCCGACCGGTGGCAAAGTGGGCGGTAATGTTGGAGCCAACATCAACTACACCAAAGGCAAATGGGACATCGCCTCTAGTTTGGGTCTCATCCGCCGCAATATGGTGGGAGAAGGTTACACGAACCACGAGACCTACTTGGAAGATACCACCTTCCTCAATCAGACCAGAGACCAAGACGCTATCATGAATTCAGGATTTTTCCGAATCAACGTCAATTACGCCGCTAACGAGAAGAACAAATTCGGTTTTTCGGGTATGTTCTCAGCCGGTGGCAGAGATAACGAACAGAACCTCTTCTACGACGGAGGCACCGTCATCAACGGTAGCAAGGTGAGCAACAACCAACAAATGCGCATCACCAACACGGATGGTCTTAGACTGATGGGTAACGTCACATTGGACTATACGCATATTTTTTCTCAAGGAAAAGAATGGACCTCCTCTTTCAGTTTCTTGCCTAACAGCAACGACAACGACCAAGAGTACGAACAGAGGGAACTAATCGGGAAGGGCGACTCTGTGGCGCTCCATCAAAACGATTACACGCAATACCAAACGAGCGATGGACACAACCGCACATTCGAAGTACAGAGCGACTACTCTTGTCAGGTAACCTCTACCATCAAAATCGAGACGGGCGTCAAAGCCTCTTTGCGAACGCAAGGCAATAAAGTGACATCCGAAATCCAACCTTACGGAGCATCGGAGCGCACAGAACAACCTGAGTTGGCGAACGACTTCGAATTGCGTCAGAATGTCTACGCCGCCTATTTCTCCTACGGACAAAAGTTCGGCAAGTTCGGCATGCAGTTGGGTCTCAGAGGAGAGTTGACCGACATATCCTGGGATCTCTACTCCGCCGGAGAAAGCAACGACAAGAAGCCTTACGGAAATCTTTTCCCTTCCGCTTTCTTCTCCTACGCTATCTCCCAAAAGGATGAGTTACAATTGAGCTACACCAGAAGAATCAGTCGTCCGCGTCGTTATTGGTTGAACCCTTACGTCAACGTTTCAGATCCGGCGAACATCTACTTCGGCAACCCAGACTTGGATCCTGAAATCAGCAACTCCACAGAGTTCAGCTACATCAAGGATTTCGAGAAATCGACCTTCATGGTATCGGTCTACTACAAACAGACACAAGACTTGGTACAACAATACAAATGGTACTACAACGAAGCGATGTGGAGCACCCGCGCCAATCTCGCCACCTCCCATTCGGGCGGTTTGGAACTCATCCTCAAGAATAGTTTCAAAATCGTGAACCTCACCTACAACGTGAACCTCTATGGTTATGCGTTGAAAGGAGGCGATTTCAACGTAAACACGGTCGTCCCGGGCGAAGGCATGCTCAACAAGAAAGTGACCATCGAAGACAAAAGCAACTTCAGCTGGAGCGGACAAATCTCCGCGGATTTCTCTTTGCCTAAATCCTTCAGATTCCAAGCAACGGGTAATTACCGTTCACCTCGCACGGTCGCACAAGGTAAGATGCTCCACAACTACAACATCAACCTCGGTCTAAAGAAACCGTTCTTCCAAAACAAGCTGACCGCCTCTCTTGCCGTCAGAGATTTGTTGAACTCAAGAAAAAGACGCTCCGAAACGTGGGATGACACCTTCTACGAGAAATCAGAGTTCCGTTTCAGCGGACGTACTATCAACCTCACGCTCAGCTACAACTTCGGTAACTTCTCATCGAAGAAGGGCGGACAAAACAACAAATCTCAACAAGAGACTATCGAGGAAGACGACGACTTCGAGTTCTAACAAAAAGCATACGGATGAGCCACCAGTTTTTCCGCAACAATGCGTGCGAATATTTCCCCTGCCACCAAGGCGTGGAGACGGAGGAGTTCAATTGTCTCTTCTGCTTTTGCCCGCTCTATTCTCTCGGAGACCGATGCGGAGGTGACTTCTCCTTCCTCCCCGACGGAACCAAAGATTGCTCGTCTTGCGCCATCCCTCATCGGAAAGGGAGCGGTTACAATTATATCTTGAAAAAACTTAAAGGCTAACGTCTCTTTAAACATTAAATTGTTTAGTCATTAAGCCAGACAATATTCGGGACTGATTGGATTTATATTTCCAATCAGTTCTTCTTTTTACCTACCCTACCTCTCCTAAATTGCGGGGAAAGTAATTAGTTGAAAAAGAAACTAATCATAAAGATTTATTCTTATATTTGCGACTACAAAAAGTATAAATGTTAAATGTTTCTTGAATAAAAATTGGATTATCATGTTTAACACAAAAAGTAAAATGAAAAAAGTAAGTTATTCATTATTAGTTCTCATGTGCCTGCTATTCAGCGGCAATGTGTATGCGCAGAGCGAGTTGTCGTTTGACAACGAGTTATACCAAAAAGCGTTGTGGATGACCACCCGTTTCTATGGAGCCCAAAGGATGGGTGAAGGCGTGAACTGGCTCGTGGCCACTCACGAAGCGGACAATGTATCCAACCAAATCGGGTTCGACCGTAGCAAGTTCGTGAAGGGAAAATCCTTCTTGAAAGACAAGGATGGCGACTACGATCTGACGGGAGGTTGGTTCGACTGCGGAGACTTCGTCCTCTTCGGACAGACATTCTTCTACTCGGCTTATATGCTACTTCTCGGATATACCGCCTTCCCGGAAGGATATCCTGACTACTATTCTGAGGATTACCACGGCTACATCAACGCCGACGACTACACTTGGGAAGGCAAGAAGGGTGAACCGGACGGCATACCCGACATCCTGAACGAGGTGAAATATGCAACCGACTATATCATCAAAGCGGTCCGCGACAACAGGAGATTCTACTACCAAAAAGGAAATGGAAACCTCGACCACAAAGTATGGTGTACCTCTACCGTGAAATCCGCCCTTCCTAAAAACAACGGAGGGGAAGCGGACGGAACCAGAGAGATATCCTGCGCCACTGGTAACGCCACAGCCATGGCTTCCCAAGCCAGCGCAGCTCTTGCTATCATGGCGAGGGTGTATGCGAAATACGACCAGGAATACGCCGACAAATGTCTCGAAAAAGCGAAAGTGGCTTGCGAATTCGTGGAACAAACCAGCAAAGGAACTACAACCGCACAATTCTATATGGTTGGAAATAGATACATCCACGACATGGTAAGCATGTACGCCGAACTATACAAAACCACTCATGACCCTGAATACTTGAAAAAGGCAGAAGAGAACTGCGGATGGTTGGCAAATCGCAAAGAATACAATTACAACTACACCCTATGCTACGACCATAGGGAAGACCTCGCCGCCTATGAAATGGCCTCTTTGTCCGACGAGTCTGAATGGGGCGAGAAAGCGCTCAACGTATTACAATTCTACACAGACTCCATGTACAAACCAAACAACGGTTATATCCTTAACAAGCAAGGCAACCAATGGGGAGAACTTCGTTTTCCTGCCAACCAAGCTTTCGTCTATGCCCTTTACGACAAACTGACTAACGCAGAAGGATTCAATCCCTATACCATCGGTAGTGTCGAATATATCATGGGAAAGAATGACAGAAACCTTTCATTCATCGTGGGGCTCACTAACAACTGTGCGTTGAAACCCCATCACAGGAACTACTATCTGGACGATACGGAAACCAAAATGTATATAAACGGAAAAGAACAATACGTTTTGCCCGATTTAAAATCAGACTACAAGTTCTTCCAATTCGGTTATATGGTCGGAGGTCGTCTGAATGTCAACAAATACGCAGATGACGCAAACGCATACTCCGAAACAGAAGGAGGTGTCGATTACCAAGCAGGACTCGTAGGTGCATTGGCCTATATCAACGCCAAAACGAATCCTGTGGAAGTGGACAGAACCAAGGCGGAGAACATCGCCAAGGCGGAGAAGTGTTTCTTCAGTCCTAATCCGGTACAAGACAAACTCCACGTACAATTGAGCGGAGATCCACAAGATGGAATCATTGTGGAAGTATTCAACGCATTGGGAGAACTCCAAACCCAAACAAGCGCCTGCGGCAGCGAGTTCGAAATCGATATGAACAACCTTAATAGCGGCGCCTATGTAGTGCGTGTCATCTCCGGAGACAATGTCCATACGGAAAGAATCATAAAGAAGTAATTGTCATCACTATACTTTTTTTAGCAATGGAGAGGCGGAGTCATAAAGGACTCCGCCTCTCCTATTTATCACCCACCCATTTCGTCCATAATAGGCAAATATCCAACAGAACAAATAGTCAATAAAAAGCATTTATTCTAACAGAGAATAATAAAAAATCCATTTTTTTGCAAAAATTTTTCAAGACGACTTTGTAACATTAAAGTATATTATTGGTGTCCGCTAAACTTTTTATGGGTTAAACATTTCAAAAAAAATGTATTATTTAATT
>CALCUH010000228.1 GCA_937907165.1 uncultured Bacteroidales bacterium
CAGTTAAATTGTTGGTCTCCAGATTATAGTGCTAGCCACCAGCGCACTGCATGCTTACTTACCACCTCTGCCCGCTGTCAAATCCAGTCATCCCCATGGAATACACTGCTTTCGAGCAGGTGAAATGCGCCACTCCTCTGAGTAACATTGCAAATATATATCTCTTTTTAGGATTGAGACAAATCTTTGGGGTTAAAAAAGACTAAGAAGACCTTTTAATGGTTTAAATATATTAAAAATCCACTTTTTATTGCGCACGTATGCGCCGTTTCCACTAAGACCATCTACTTTAAAATCCTATTCAACAGCTTTTGCGTGCTGAAGGGATCCGTCTCCTCTCGTTCCAAACGGAAATGTCCTAATGTGTCGATGACGAAAATCCTTTTCTTGGCGAATTGGGTATAATAGTATTGCCGAGTGAGGGTGTCCTTTATGGTGTAGCTAGTTATTACAATGTGGCGTAGCGTGTCGCCGTCAACCTTAATATTCGGGTCATTTTCCTGCGCGTAGTAACAGAACTCGTCAATTGTATCTTTTTTAAAGATATCATCTGAGTTAGGAGCAAAAATTTCTTCATTAGGCGATTCGTTTTTGCAACCGCCAACATAAAAACTTAATGTGTCCAATAGTCCAAACTGGTTGTCGACCAGTAAATAGTGGCAAGAGCGTTCGCAATCATCCCCGTCAGAATAGGTCAATAGATGATAGCTCCCAATCTTCTTATAATCACTGATGTTGGGATTGATGGAATTCTCGTCAAGCAAAAAATGATCCGTTTCGAATTTGCCGAAATATTTTCCAATGCCAGAGGTTTTTCCCCCTTCCGGGTGTAAAAGCCGGTCTAATTGGGCGAAATAAGTGTTGAAAGTAACTGTATCCTCAGCTGTGTTTGTCCCGTCGGTTGTTGCCACTATTATTGAGTCATCCTCCGTTTGGCTTTGGGTTGAGTCAATGGTCGGATGCTCGTTGGGCTGACCAGTTGGAGCGCAAGCGACGCAGAAAACGAGCAGCATTGGTAATAGGATGGTTTGTATATGCATAGCGCTTTAAATTTGAACTCGATAATATGTTAATCAAATATATATATTTTTTAGGGTCGGAACAAACGTGTGCTGGAATAGAGCTGTTTCCGCACGCCCCGACGCTTAGGGTAAACGCCTAAACGTCGGGAATATATCAAGCAAGTAGTTTGGAGACTTCCGCAGGATTCATCGCCCATTCGATGGTGTAGGATTCGTCCGCTTCCATTTCTGCGTTGCTGGTAACTGTCAGTTTTTGCGCAGCCGCTTTTATCTGCAGCAAATCACCGATGGAGATTTTTTGCTTCAATCTTCTCAGCAGCGTGTGGACGGACGTCATGTCGCATCTTTGTATCGTCTGGGCAGAGAAACCCATCTCCAACCAGATAATCTCACGTTCATTCACATCGAGCACCCCGAATACCAATCCTTTGGATAGGTTCTCTTCGCTGATCTTCACCATGTGTTGGACGCATGAAGGATCGTAAGCCACACCTGTCTTAGGGGATATCTTCATCGGGTGAGATGAGTCCATCCAACCCACCGATAAGTTAGGCGTAAGCGTTCCGCAGGAGTATGCGTTGCAGGTGAATGTGACGTATCGGGCGCCCGCTTCCTCCAATTTTTTCAAATTCAAATCGATGTATTCGGCGGTTCCGACCATCTCGGGGATTTCTCTTATGTCGCCGGAGTGCTTCGCTCCTGTCGCCGTCAGATTGTAGTATGCGCATACCTCCGTCTTTTCATTGGCGAAAGCGATGTGGCAGCTTAGGTCCATGTCCATGTGCTGTGCGTGCATTTTGTCTCCCCAACGCATGAAGAGACGCACATTATCTCCTATGATTGGGAAGCGTTCTCCCATTAGGGCGCATGACGTGTCCTGTATTGAGCTTGAGCGGTCACCTACGCTTATAGGAATGTTGAACAGATTCGGGTCGATGAACATGGATTTGCTCTCCGTAGGAATGCCCGCGAATTTTCTGCCTAATGATTTCAGAATCATACCATTCACCGCCGTTACCATCTCTTGCTGCTCTTTCTCGGCGTAGTGGGATAGCAGTTTATTGGGACCAATTTTATGCGGGATACCAGTGATGGGACGAGCGATTCTTCTCGCATTTCTGTCGAAGTAAAGCTCCGCCGCATTGCCGAGGGAGAGAAGAAGGCGCATGGGCATCTTGTCCGCCACCTCGTCGAACGCGTTGAGCGTCTCCTCTTTGCCGCATCCCAACATAGTGGAGAATAGGGAACGGGCGAAACAGCCCGGACGTTGTTTCAATAAGCGGAACACTCCTTGCGTGTCCCTTTCGTTACGGGCTTTGTCCACGGCGCCTTGCCAAGTCGTGTAAGTCTGATTATAGAAGACGTCAAGGATTTCGGCCAAATGCTCCATCCCCTCTTTGCGGGAGTATTCCCCTAAGCGTAGCGCACGAATGAAACGTACCCACATGCCCCGTTTCGGGTTCATGTTCTCCGCTATTTGTTCGGCGCTGAGAGGCAGACTATTCAGCCAATTCGCCACCCTACGGCACTCCTTTCGGTCATATTTCAACATCAATTTCGTCTTCATCTCTTCTGCGGCCTTTGAACCTCTGCTGCATGAACAGTTCATGTGCAGATTATTCTGTTGGGCGTTCTTGATCAATGTTTTAGGCTCAATGATTTGAATCTGTCCCGTCTTTTTGTACCATAGATAACGGAGGATGTCAGTCGGAGTCTTCATTAGTTTGGCTGCCTCTTTCTCTTTCCCTTGCTCGACGAGTGTATCTATGACCAGCATGGAAGTCTCTTTCATGTCGATATCGACTTCCGACGGGAGAGCGAAAACGCATAGCAGTCTCTTCAACGAATCCTTTTGTGTATTGTCCAAAGGCGTGTTGGATGAGAGCAATGAGACGAATATTCCACGCATATCCTCTTCCGTGAATAGACGTAGTTCTTTCAGATTGCTGCCTTGCCCGGTAAAGACGTAATTCGTCGCGATGAATGGTTTCCCGCAGAAGGGGCAACCGTTGTATCTCTTCAGATTGAACGTGCCATTTGGAATGAGGTGTCCGCAAGGGAGAGTTGTGCCTTTGATAGACTTCCTGTCCCAGGTTAAATTGGCGATGAGGGTGATGAAATGGTCCATAGCGGATTCGTTCGTTGGAACGTCCCATCCCTTCACAAGCGGAGCCCAATTCAGGTTGACGCCTAAGACATCATCCATTATGGCTGCGATCTCCTCCATGCGATTCTCCTTTGTTTGGCTTAAGGCATGAAGCAACTCTTCGGAAGGCGTGAATCCAATCCCTCTCAATTTCCCCGTGAAATCCAAGGCGGAACGGGAAACCTCTTCGTCAAGTTTGATCTCAGACCTCATGATGTTGAGGAATATGGCATGGTAGCGAAGCGCTACTCTTGTTAAAATTTCATTCATCATAATTTTCATATTTGCTTAATTGATAATTAAATATATTGTCAAGCATGGAAGGCGACCTTCCGCTTGTATGTTCCTTGTGGTCCCGGATGGAATCGAACCATCGACACAAGAGAAGTATGTGGCAATTGACCTGTTGTGAGATAATTTCGTCACAAGATCTTCGCTCTACCAACTGAGCTACGGGACCTGGTTGGAAGGGAATTGGGTAACTTTTTGGAGCCTCTTTAGCAATTACTATGGAAGTAAGTCGCCCTTGTCCTTCCGCTTTGTGCCGCGGGCTGGATTCGAACCAGCGTTTAACCACTATTGGAGTAAGCCGGAATTGGAACCTTACGGCTAATGTCCCAGCTTACCGCGGCATATATGGAAGGGGAGAGAGGAATCGCATCCCTTATAATAAACCGATCCTAATAAATCGATTTTCGTTGAAGTAAGGTCTGCTTAGCCCTCCTCTTCCTCTGTTTGACCATCAATTATCCTTTTATCACCGCCACCGGCAACAGTCTGGTGCGCACCTTCACCAAGTCCTGTTCGTTAGCGATCACGGTCTCGATGTCTTTGTAGGCGCCAGACGCCTCTTGCATATCGTTTTGGCTGCGTATGGCGTGGATGATTCCTTTCTCTTCGAGACGCTTCACCTCCTCCTCCATGTTGAGGGTGTTGATTGCCTGTGTTCGGCTCAGAACCCTTCCCGCACCGTGAGAGCAGGAACAGAAAGACTCGGGGTTACCTAATCCTTCCACAATATAGGAAGCGGTTCCTTGCGAACCCGGAATGATGCCTATGGTGCCTTCTTTGGCCAGCGTCGCACCCTTGCGGTGTATGATGACGTTCTCGCCGAAGTGTGTCTCGAAGGCGGCGTAGTTGTGGGCGATGTTGATCATCGGCTCGAACTCGATGCCGTCTAACGCCTCCGCCAAAACCTCCTCGATGCGTTCCATCATCAGTTTCCGGTTGCAGAAGGCGAAGTCGATGCAGTAGTTCATCTCCTGCCAGTAGTTGTGGAACTCCTGAGAGTGGAGAGGCAGGAAAGGAAGATTGATCTCGGGACGCACAGCAGAGTGCCATAATATGTTCAGGTGCTCCGCAATCTTGTTGTGGTGTTCGCAGACCAACTTACCCAAGTTCCTCGAACCCGAGTGGATCATGATCCACAGGTTGTCCTCCTCGTCGCGCTGCAACTCTATGAAGTGGTTGCCGCCCCCCAATGTTCCTATCTCCTTGAGGATAGGCGTCAACCGCCTATTCACCACCTCCATTTGCTCCACCTTATGACCCGTCGGAAGCAGACTCTCGTCCTGCGCCTCTTTGTGGTGTTCCTTGCCTAAAGGTATCCGTTTGCGTATTCCTCTCATAATCTTCTTCCGTAGCACTTCAGGCGGAATTCCGCCCACCTTCCAGTTCGTCTTAACGGCACACATACCGCATCCGATATCCACTCCCACCGCATTGGGAATCACCGCATCCTTGCAGGCAAGAACGCCACCGATAGGCATACCCATGCCCGTGTGCACGTCCGGCATCATGGCCAGGTGATGGTAGAGGAACGGCAATGTGGTCAGGTTCTCAATCTGCTTCATGGCGGACTCCTCCACATCGTTCGCCCAGATTTTCACCACTCTATTATTGAATGTCTTTATTTCCATTGTTTTATAATTTAATAATTCATACTTTTTTACTTATTCATTCGATTGTCCTTGTTCCCTTTGGACGATGCAAACATACACTTCCCACTACGCAACCTTTTTGCGTAGTAAAAAATAATTGATGGTAGGTGCAAATAAAGTCAGCTGCGCAAATAGATTGCGTAGTAAACTTGTATATTTGCCAAGCTGAATTGTGTCTTGTGACGAAATTGTAAAAAAATAGAGTTATGCCAGCCAATAAGAACGCCCTGATACGCTATAAGACGATAGATAATTGTCTGCGTAATGTCTACCGTCGGTGGACCTTGGAAGACCTCGTGGAAGCCTGTTCGGATGCCCTGTACGAGTTTGAGGGCATACGGAAGGGGGTTAGTGTGCGGACGGTGCAGGCCGACATTCAGATGATGCGTTCCGACAAGTTGGGTTACAATGCGCCGATAGAGGTTTATGACCATAAGTACTATCGTTATACGGATGCGGATTACAGCATTACCGAGATGCCTTTGTCCCAGAACGATTATGAGGTGATGCAGGAGGCGGTGGAGATGCTCCGCCAGTTGGAGTCGTTCAACCAGTTCGCGGAGATGAGCGACGTGGTGGGTCGTTTGCAGGACAAGCTCTCCATCACGAAAAACAATCGCAAGCCGATTATCCATTTCGACAACGTGCCGGATTTGAAGGGGTTGAAGTTGCTGAGCCCGCTCTATGACTATATTTCACGCAAGCAGACGTTGCGCATCATGTACCAATCCTTCTCGGCCCGTCAGCCGCAGGAGTATATCGTTTGCCCCTATCTTTTGAAGGAGTTCAGGAACCGTTGGTTTGTTTTTTGCAGTAAGGTGACCGATCTCCAATTGTTCAATTTGGCGCTCGACCGTATCGAGCGTGTTGAGGCTGTGGATATTCCTTTTCGGGAGAATCCTGATTTCGATCCGGAGCATTTCTTCGACGATGTGATAGGTGTTACCAAAAGTATCAACGCCAAACCTAAGCTCATTAAGTTTTGGGCAACCGCTGAACAAAGCAAGTATATCCAAACCAAGCCGTTGCATCCTTCTCAAACACTCTTGAACCGGAATGAGGACGGAAGTTGTCTCTTTTCCATTGAGGTGGTGGTGAATTTCGAACTCTATTCGGTCTTCATGAGTTATGGTCCCGGGGTTAAGATTATCTCTCCGCGTAATGTGGCAAAATACATGGGCGACAAATTGATGCAGGCGGCGGAGATGTATGGAAAGAATGAGGTGTAAGTGTTTCGCTATTGTTGCGGAGAAAAATTAGGGTAGTCTAATGAATTTATGTTGTGACGGATTTACTTCACCACTTCCCCCATCAGATCGAAATACTCGAAGTCTTTGATTTTCACTTGATAGAACTCTCCGATGGTCAGTTCTCCGTTTGTCACAGGAATCAACACCTCCGGATCCACTTCCGGAGAGTCGAACTCGGTACGTCCGTAATAGTAGTCGCCCTCGATGCGGTCGATGATGACTTTAAACGTCTTGCCTATTTTCTCTTTGTTTAGCTCCTCGGCGATCTCCTCCTGTAGGTCCATCAGCAGTCCGAGTCTGCGTTCTTTCTCCTCTTCGCTGACGTTGTCCTCCATGTGGTCGCCCGCATAGGTTCCCTCCTCCTCGCAATACTTGAAGGCGCCCATGCGCTCCAGCTTCACTTCACGGGTGAAGTCCAGTAAGTGTTGGAACTGCTCCTCCGTCTCGTTCGGGAAGCCCACCATTAGCGTCGTTCGGATATGGATGCCCGGCACCTCTTCACGGATGCGGCGGATGAGTTGTCGGGTCTCCTCCGCGGTGATGGGGCGGCGCATCGCCTTGAGAATATTGTTGTCGATGTGTTGGAGGGCGATGTCGATGTATTTGCAGACGTTATTGCGCTCGCGCATCACTTTGAGCAAGTCGTAAGGGAATTGGGTAGGGTAGCCGTAGTGGAGACGGATCCATTCCACGCCTTTGACGTCGGCGATCTTCTCCACCAACTCCGCGATGGCGAATTTGCCATAGAGGTCTTTCCCATAGTAGGTGAGGTCTTGGGCGATGATTTGGAACTCCTTGACGCCCTGAGCGACCAATCCTTCCACTTCAGCCACGATCTCCTCAATCGGGCGTGACTTGTATTCTCCGGTGATGAGCGGAATGGCGCAATAGGCGCAACGGCGGTTGCAACCCTCTGAAATCTTAACGTAAGCGTAGTGGGATGGGGTGGAGAGTTTGTGCGTGTTGGCGCAATCGGAACGGTATTCGCCGCCTAAATCGGCGACCACCTCTTTCCAAGAAAATTTCCCGTAGAACTTATCCACTTCAGGGATTTCCTTCGTGAGTTCATCCTTGTAGCGGCCGGATAGACAGCCCATCACGAGCAGTTTATCGATCTTCCCTTTCTTTCTCTTCTCGGCGAAATCTAAGATTTGGTTGATGGACTCCTCTTTGGCGTCGCCGATGAATCCGCAGGTGTTGATGACGACGATTTTTGCGGATGGTTTCTCTGGGTCGAAACGGGTTTCGAAACCGTTCTCTTCCAGTTGGTTCGCCAACAATTCCGCATCCACAAGGTTTTTGGAGCAACCCATGCAGATGATGTCCACCCTATTCTTTCGCATTTTTTCTTTATTTGAACAATGAATCGACGAATTCACGTTTGTTGAATACCTGCAAGTGGTCGATTCCCTCGCCCACGCCGATATATTTCACAGGAATCTTGAATTGGTCTGAGATGCCTATGACGACGCCTCCCTTTGCGGTACCGTCCAGTTTGGTGATGGCAAGGGAGGAGACCTCCGTCGCCTTGGTGAATTGCTTCGCCTGCTCGAACGCGTTTTGTCCGGTGGAGCCGTCGAGTACCAAGAGCACGTCATGCGGCGCATTTGGTATGATTTTTTGCATCACCTGTTTGATCTTTGACAACTCGTTCATGAGGTTGATTTTATTGTGCAGACGACCTGCCGTGTCGATGATTACCACGTCGGCGTTGTTAGCCTTCGCCGAAGAGAGAGTGTCGAACGCCACGGAAGCGGGGTCAGAGCCCATTTGTTGTTTGATGACGGGGCAGCCGACCCTTTCACCCCAAATGCAGAGTTGATCGACAGCCGCCGCGCGGAAGGTATCCGCCGCACCCAAGTAGACGTTTTTACCCATTTTCTTGAATTGGTATGCTAGCTTTCCGATGGTGGTTGTTTTGCCCCCACCATTCACGCCGACCACCATGATGACGTAAGGACCGTCAGTCTCGGGAAGGGAGAAATCTTTCCCGTCGGTCGTGTTGTTCTCCTCCAACAACGAAGCTATTTCGTCTTTCAGAATATTGTTCAGTTCGTCGGTGCCGACATACTTGTCGCGTTCCACCCTCTCCTCGATTCTTTCGATGATTTTCAAGGTGGTATCCACGCCGACGTCCGAAGTGATCAGGACCTCTTCGAGGTTGTCCAACACCTCGTCATCCACTTTGGATTTGCCGACGACGGCGCGGGCGATTTTCGAAAAGAGGTTTTGCTTGGTTTTTTCAAGTCCTTTGTCAAGAGTCTCTTTCTTTTCTTTGGAGAAGATACTGCTAAATATACCCATACATAAAACGTTTTATGTCGCAAATATACAAAATTAAGAATTATTAGGGACGAAATATTTGATACAATATGATTTAGAGGCTGATTTATAATTTATGAGAGGATTCCCATTCGTGTTTTTGCCAATTTAGGGTTTAAGCGGATGAGGTGGTTTCAAAAAAAATCACGACTTTAAGCCGTGATTTTTAGTATGAGATTGTTTGCGGGATATTACAAAGCGTCTATCTCTTCTTTGCTTAAACCCGTATATAGCATAATCTTGTCGAAAGGTTCGTTATGCGAGATCATAAGACGAGCCATCTGAAGTGCGTGGAGATGAGACCCCTCTTTTCTTCCCTCGATTTTCCCCTCGATTTTTCCCTCTTTTCTCCCTTCAATTTTCCCTTCATTTAACCCTTCATTCCAACCTTCTTCTCTTCCTTGTTTGAATCCCTCTTTCCTTCCCATATCGAACCCGTATCTTTCAACGGTTCCTCTGTTGGAAAGGATTTTCAATTCTGCTTCATATTGTGCGTACTCCTCCTCCGAGAGGGCGGAGACCTTAGCCTTCTCGATTAACTCCAGCAGCGCGTCGTCTGCCAGTTCATAAATTGCGGGATCAATTCTTTCCATGTTGCCTAAGTTCTTAATCGTTTCAAACCAAATGTCTTTGGTGGTGAGTCCGTTTTCCCTTACGGAGAGTTGGAAGTTGGGCAACGAGATGTAATATTTCCTCATTCGATCCCAGAATTCGGTACCTTTGTCGATGTCGAACTCCGCCGTTCTGGTCACTACCTCATCTAACCCTTCCATCGGAACACCAAGGATGAACACGCCAATTAGTCTCGGAATATCCTCTTGTATTTCGCTCCAAGCGGTTCCCTTCGTGATGTGCTTGTCCATCAGGTTGTAAAGATAGTAATTCGCTCTTGTTTTAAAAAACGGGTGCGCGTAATTTTGCATCTCTACGATCACGTCGTCCCCGTTGTCTAATCTGCACCGCAGGTCGAAAGTGACGCCTCGCAAATCAGGATGGTCGCGTGTCTGTACCTCGGGAAGAAATTCAAGATGATCGATTCTTCCGTAATCTTCGCTTAGAATCGCATTGAGAAAAGATCGCATGGTGGGTTCGTCTCCCATGCAGTGCTTAAACCCGAAATCTGTCTTGAGGTCGATGAAAACACCTCTTTTCGTTATTCCATTTGTTATCATAACAGGTAAATTTAAATGTTTTGCGAAGATAAATAAAACGTAGTAAATACACAAATAATATATCTTTGTTTTTGATGAAATGTAATATGCCGACTATATCATTCTTATGAAATATCCTTTCTTTATGTTCGGCTAAAGTCTCGTTGATATGATTTACATTTTTTAATTTCCCAATCGCCTTTAATTCGCGTAGTTTCCTTATCTTTGTGATTTGGTATAGTGGCTTATTGTATCATGACAGATGCCGCTATGTGTATGTGTAATATAAATCGGGTCTCGTGAGGATCCAATAATGATAGACACCAATGAGAAAAAGACTCATTTTCGTATCCATGCTGGTTTCCGCACAACTGTTGTGCGCGCAGCAATCCATGGACTACACTCAGTCGGACAAACTTTTTTACGAGGGAAAGACGTTGTATGACCAAGGTCATTATACGGCGGCGTATGAACGCTTGAACGAATATTTCCAGACATTGCCAACGAAGGATCGTTCGCCCCGTTACATTGAGACGGAGTATTATATCACTTGTTGCATGTATGAGATGCAGGTCAAGGAGACCGGTAGGAATATGGATGCCTTTAGGAAGGACAACCGCCAGTCTTCCTTGGTGAATCGGATGAATTTCCTTTCCGCTTCATATAAGTATGATAGGCAATTGTATAAGGAGGCTATCGAGGACTTCGCCAAGTGCGATAGAAGTTTCCTCTCCTCTACCGAGGAGTCTGATTATTTGTTTAAAGATGGTTATTCACTTTTGCAGTGCGGTGAGGCGCAACGGGCTAGAGATGTTTTCTCCATCTTGTTGAACCGCCAATCCAAGTATAATACGGCGGCGAAATATTACAAGTCTTACACGGATTATCTGGCGAAGGATTATGAGGCGGCTCTCCCGACTTTCGAGGAGTTGAGGGATTATCCTGAATATGCGAATACCGTCCCTTACTATATCTTCCAAATCTATTATGCGCAAAAGCGTTACGACGAAGTGTTGGAGATGGGCGAGGCGCTTCTCAAAAAGGATCCTAACAATGGGAATAACAAGGAGATCCATAGAATATTGGGCGAATGTTATTACGCTAAGAAGGATTATGCCAATACGATTAAATATCTCTCCGCTTACCAGAAGGAGGCGCCTCAGGTGATACGTGACAACATGTATATGTTGGGTATCTCCTATTTTCAAACGAACGATTTCAAGAACGCTATCGTTTGCCTCCAAACGGTGGCCGCAGTGGAGGACGCAATGGCGCAGAACGCTTATCTCTACTTGGGTTCTTGTTATGTGAAGGAGAAGAACATCACGAACGCTCGCTTGAGCTTCGAATCGGCTAGTAGAATGGATTTCGATCAGGATGTGAAGGAGGAGGCTTACTTCAATTACGCGTTGACTATCTATGAACAGTCTTACTCTCCTTTCAGTGAGTCCATCACTGCTTTCGAGGGCTTCTTGGAGGCTTTCCCTACTTCCCGTTATCGTGATAAGGTTTATAATTACATGACGAACCTTTACCTGACGACCAAGAATTATGCGGAGGCTTACGCTTCCATCGAGAAGATTAAGGAGAAGAATATACAAATCTATGAGGCTCGCCAACGTATCGCTTACAGTATGGGTATCGAGAACTTCACGAACGGCAATTTCGCGAAGGCGATCGAGTGGTTCAACACTTCTTTGAAGGATGGCCAGTATAATCGTGAGTTGGAGGCTTCTACCGTATTTTGGCGTGGTGAGGCGTATTATAAACTGAACGACTTCGAGCATTCGGCTTCCGATTTCGAGACGTTCGTCAATTCCGCCGGCGCGAGAAGTTGCGATGAGTTCACGTTGGCTCACTATAATGTGGGTTATAGCCGTTTTACCGAGAAGCGTTATTCCGAGGCGTTGACATGGTTTAGAAAGTATGTCAACATGGAGGAAAAGAATAAGACGTTGATCGCCGACGCTACTAACCGTATCGGTGATTGCTATTTTTACCAGCGTGATTTCACCAACGCTGTGAAGAGTTATTCGCAGGTATTCTCAATGCGTGGACCGGGTGCCGATTACGCTTGTTTCCAACAGGCGTTCATCCAGGGTCTTCAAAAGGATTACAATGGTAAGATCGCGACGTTGAACAAACTTCAGAAAACGTTCCCTCAGTCCGAATACTTGGCTGACGCGAAGTATGAGATCGGTCGCGCTTACATCATGATGAAGCAGAACGATAAGGCGATTAAGACGTATGATGAGTTGAACCGTGATTATCCGCATAGCCCGCTTAGCAGGAGGGGTAGGTTGCAGACCGCCATGCTTTATGATGAGATGAATCAGACGGATAAGTCTATCGCCGCTTATAAGCAGATTGTGGATTACTTCCCGACTAGCGTGGAGGCGCATACCGCCTTGGATAATCTGAAACGTATCTATTTCGAACAGGACAATGTTCAAGGTTATGCGGATTATGTGGAGACACTCGGCGGCTTCGTCAAGTTCCAACGCTCCGAGCAGGATTCGCTCACTTACCTCGCGGCGGACAATTTGTATGAAAAGGGTGAATATGCTAAGGCCGCCAAGAGTTTCTCTAACTTTATCGAGAAATTCCCTGAAAGCGTGTTCGTCGATAAGGCGCATTTCAATTTGGGTGATTGCTATTATCAGACGCGCGACACCGCCCATGCGAAGGAGCAGTTCTCCATCGTCGCTTCGGCGGCTGGTTCTCCGGACCGTGAGATGGCTCTGGTCATGCTCTCCAAAATTCAGTATGGGCAAAAGGAGTATAGGGGCGCAATCGCTAGTATGGAGACGTTGGATAGCATGGCTCAGAATCCGCAGAATAAGATGTCGGCTCGTTTGGGTCTCATGCGTTGCCACAATCTCTTGGGCGATTTGGAGCAGACGGTGGATGCCGCGACGTTGCTCTCCAATAGCGACAAGCTGGATCCTGCCGTTTACCGTGAGGCGCTTTTCACCCGTGCGCGTACTTATGAGCTTTTGGGTGACTCCGCACTTGCGCTCGCCGATTATAAGACGCTTTCTGATAATTGTATGGACGCATATGGTGCCGAATCACAATTCATTAAGCAGGAATATTCGTTCCGCGCTGGTGATTTGGAGGGTACCGAGAGGGAGATATTCAACTTCATTGATAGAAACACGCCTCATCAGTACTGGCTTGCTAAGAGTTTCGTTCTTTTGGCGGACATCTATCTGTTGCAGGACAAGGTGTTCGAGGCTAAACAGTATCTGCTAAGTGTTCGTGAGAATTATAACGCTAATGACGATATCGCTTCGGAGATTAAACGGAGACTGGATCGTATCGAGCAAATGGAGAACGAAAAGATTGTTAACGCGAAATAATGGGTATTTACGATATGAAACGTTTGTTATTGATAACTGGATTCACCGCTTTCTGCGCTTCCGCCGTTATGGCTCAGGAAAGTGCGGACACTACCATCGAGCGTAATGTCGATGTCGTGAAGGAATATAATCCTGTCATTAAGGACGCCGGCAAGATCAACACGATGCCGGAATTGAAACCGATTGAGACGAAGAAGAAGGAGACGGGTTATTCTGTTTGGACCGTTCCTTTCGCTGTGAAGGCGAGCGAGATGTATCCTTTGGATTATGCTTTGGCGCAACCTTCCGCGAAAAAAGAGGATAAGCGCCATTTCGCGCGCTTAGGCGGCGGTAATTATGCTTCTGTCTTGGGCGAATTCTACGCTCCGCTTTTCCAGACGAAAACATTCGATATGGATTTCGATCTGAAGCATAGGTCGGCTTTCGGCGATGTTAAACTGACGCCTGACAACTATCCGTTGTTGCCTGACGATATGGAGTCTAAGGCTATGGATTGCGATACGAAGGGTAAACTGCGCTTCGCTAGTACCATCCGTCATATGAAGGAGCTTAGCGCTTCTGTGACGGGCGATTA
>CALCUH010000229.1 GCA_937907165.1 uncultured Bacteroidales bacterium
CCAATTCATCGACACGCTTCCTACTCTCCTCTTTCTTTTCGTCGGTCCGCGATTTGCCCGACTCCATCTTCCTGTACTCATATTTGTACTCCAAAGAAAGAAGGTCCCATTCCTTGATGACAAGGTACTTCGCTATATTGCGCAAGCGCAGGATCTCCTGCTCGCAGATGCCCTCATAAGCATAGGCAGTCTTGAAGAGATACTCCAAAAGCTCCAAGCGCGCCTCGTAGGGCACTCCAGCCTTCGAGATAGACAAGGCGGAATCCGTGGAAGAAGGGATTTTCTTTTTCTTCAAATTCTTGTTCAACATGCCACACAAGTTATAGGGAGAATAGAACCTCTTTTCAAAATATTCATACGCCACCTTTATCTCCACATCCATAATCTTGTCATCATCACAACGAATCACGTTGGAGAACAAAGCGGCGAAGGAACATGTCGCCTTCTGCTCCACATCAGGGTCGATTTGAGACATCGGCTGGTTAGGGAAAACGCCTCCCTTCCCATACCGCTTTTGAGTAACCATCCCCGAAAAGGATTTCTTTAGCACTATAAATGCCGCAATAACAGCCGGACCCAAAAGGATCATAATACACACAAAACCTACTAACATATCTAAAAATCCTTCTTCTAACCATGGAAAGGGAACGAACTATCAAGAACCCTTCCCCTTTAAAAGCACTAAATTAGATAAAAACTAATTCAAAACAAATCTGTCAAGCCCGCTTTTTAGAAACCACTAAATGATGCCCGATATAAAATCACACCCTGATTTTTTAATCAAAATCTTATTTTGCGTAAATTTGCAGTTATCTAAACAACGTAATCAGAATACATGTCGAACGAATCGAGAGTCTCCAAAGCCATGCTGAACATGAAGGTGAACTTCATCGTTTCCTTCATCGCCATCGTGGTCTCCTTCTTCACACGTAAAGTATTCTTGGGACAGTTGGGCGACGAGTTCATCGGACTCACAACCACCATCAACAGCCTACTGGCCTTCCTGAACCTCGCCGAACTGGGCGTGGGCGCCTCCATCGCCTACTTCCTCTACAAGCCTTTGTTCGACGACGACAGAGAGAAAATCTGCGAGACCATCTCCATCATGGGTTATCTCTACCGCAAAATCGGTATCCTCATCCTCTGCGCCGGCATCGTCGCATCCCTCTTCCTCCCGCTGATTTTCAAGGGGACCAACATCGCGTGGGGCATCGTCTACTACTGCTTCTACGCCCAGCTCGCCAGCTCGCTCATCGGCTACTTCATCAACTACAAAGCCAACACCATCTTCAGTGCGGACCAAAGGCAATACTACGTGAACGGATTCCTTCAGACCACCCAAATCATCTGCGCCATCGTCCAGATGGTGCTCGCATGGAAGACCAGCAGCTTCACGCTCTACATAACCTTCACCCTCATCTTCACCCTCATCAACTGCCTTCTTCTGAACAGGCAGTTCGACAAAGTCTACCCTTGGGTGACGTCCGACTACCAGACAGGGAAAGAGGCACTGAAAGAGCGCCCCGAAATCATCCGATACGTGAAGAAAGTCTTCATCCACCAGATCGGCGGCTTCATCAACAACAGCGTGATGCCCATCATCGTCTACGCCTACGCCTCCCTCTCCATGGTGACCTTCTACGGCAACTATACGCTCCTGACCTCCAAGGCGGGACAACTCATCAACTCCGCCCTCTCAGGCACGAGCGCCGGTATCGGGAACCTAATCGCGGAAGGAGACCGTCAACGCATATACAACTGTTACAAAGAGCTTTACGCCATCAAATTTTTTGTCGTCTGCCTCCTCTCCCTCTCTCTGGTCTACCTCAGTTCAGACTTCATCACCGTATGGTTAGGGGAGGAATATGTGTTGAGCCCCGTCATCGTCGCCCTCATCTGCGCCGACTTCTGCCTCAACCTCTTGCGCAACACGACCGACCAATATCTTGACGGATACGGATTGAAAGCGGACATCTGGGTGCCCGTCTGCCGCATCTGCTCATTAGCGCTTGTCGTATTAGCCGGCAAGTTTTGGGGGCTGACCGGTCTGCTCGCCGTGCCCGTACTCGTGCAACTCTCTCTGATGCACGTCTGGAAGCCCTACTACCTCTACAGCCAAGGTTTCCGCATCCCCTTCGGAAACTACCTGAAAGAGCTCGCGTCGAACGCCCTACCGTTCGTCTGCTCCTACCTCATCACCACGCAATCGCTACGCCTCCTCGACATCGGGGAGGGGTTGACGACCACATGGGGCGCATTCCTCTACAAAAGCATTTGCTTCTGCACCATACTCACCGTCACCTCCCTCATCCTAGCCTATCTATCATCCGAAGGCATACGCCTCTTCGCGGAGAGGATGAAACGACGGATCAAGAAAGAAAATTGAACGAAACACCATGGACGGATATAAATACACAATCATCATACCACACTACGACATCCCCCAGCTTCTCATGAGGTGCTTGGGGAGCATACCCGTGCGGGAAGAGGTGCAGGTGATTGTGGTGGACGATTGCAGTCCGGAGGGAGAAAAATACCCCGAAAAGTATCCCGAACTCACCCGCCCGTTCCTCGAATATTACCGAACCCCGCAAGGCGGAAGCGCCGGACGGGCAAGAAACGTGGGAATGTGCCACGCCAAAGGAGAGTGGCTGATCTTCATGGACGCAGACGATCTTTTCGTCGACAATATGTATGATTTATTAGAAAACAATATAGACGGGGAAGCCGACGTGACCTTCTTCAACACACGGAGCGTCATGAGCGACGACCTGAGCCGACCTTCCAAGAGGAACCTCTACGGAACGCTCTTCGAACGATATAAGGATGACACTTCGGAATTAAGCTTCAGATATGATTTCCAATCGTTATGGGGGAAAGTGTTCAGACAATCGCTCATAGAGGAAAACAACGTGCGCTGCGACGAAACGAAATACTCCAACGACGTGCTCTTCTCCTTCATGGCGGGACATCTCGCCAAGAAAATCAAGGTAGTGCAAACGCCCCTCTACATCGTCACGCAACGGAGTAATTCCCTCGCCTCCAGCCAATTCTCAGGAAACACCATCTCCGAAGAAGAGTGTGAGACCCGCTTGAACATCAGCCTAAAAATCGCCAGACTCATCAAGCGCTACAAGATACCTTTCGA
>CALCUH010000230.1 GCA_937907165.1 uncultured Bacteroidales bacterium
TTTCTCTTGAAACACCTTGGTTGATATCAGAAGATTGTTCGTGTAAAGCAGTAAACATACCACAAGAGTTTCCGTCAAACATATATTCTGACTTGGTATAACCAATACGGTTAATAGTCTGACGAGCAACGTTTTGAATATCGACATAAACATTACTCCTAACTTCTCCGGCAATAACAACTTGGCCGGTAGTTACTAATGTTTCACAAGCAACGTGAGCTTCTTTGTCTTGTGCTAAAAAATTGTCAAGGATGGCATCACTAATTTGATCCGCTACTTTATCCGGATGGCCTTCACTTACAGATTCAGATGTAAATAAATAATTCATATAGTTTAGTTATTTTATAAGTATTGTCCACTATCAAAATAGCAGTAGCTATTGCCTACTCTTTTTTCATATTAGGACAAAAAAATAGCCGCAAGCAGACTACTTAAAGCTCACAGCATATATAGTTTTTATAGAGGTTGCAAGCAGTCAAATCTATCCTCTTCAAATTCGTTTGCAAAGGTACAACTTTTTTACAATATAGCAAAATAAAAAGTAAAAAAGTATAAATTTTTGTTAATTTTTTAGTGTCAAAAAAAGTCGCTAGACGTTAGCTCTGAAGAGGCTCTTTTTTTGTACATAAAAAAGTAACAATAAAATACCAATTAGTGTAAGATTTTATAGACCAATTCTTTCAAAAGGTCGCCATCGGCTGCGGAACTATTGCCCACTCCCTTCGCCATCGCATCGTAGGTACGAAGGAGCGAAATGATTTCCATCGTCTTAATAGGTTTGAAATTCATCGCAGCCGCAGCATATTGTTTGACGAAAAAAGGATTAATCTTCAGTTCAAGCGCAACCTCTTTGTCATTTTTATACTTTGTACCCGGCATATTAGGAATGTAATGGTAGACCATCAGATTAGAGAAAGAGGAAAAAATCGTTGTGATAGTCGGAATGATACTAAATCCTTTAGCTTTGGACATCTGCATGACAATCAGATTAGCCTTGGATACATTTCTGGCGAACAGCGCGTTGACCAACTCGAATGCGTTAAAATCCTTACTGATGCCAACATTCTTCTCCACCAAATCGCAAGTTATCTGCTTGCAATCGGCAGGCTTGGAGGTAATCAATTTGTCCAATTCATTCGCCACCTTCTGCAAATCGGTTCCAAGGTGTTCCGCAATAACTTGTTTCGCCTTCGGTTCGATTTCCAAACCTCGTTCGCGCAGATAATCTGCCACAAAATCAGGCACTTGGTTATCATATAGTTTATCAAACGTATAGAGCAGCTTGCCACTCTCCAAGTCCTTGGTCACCTTCTTCCGGGCATCCAGTTTTTTATATTTATAGCAAAAGACAACGATCGAACTCGGCATAGGTTTCTGCAGATAGAAAGTCAAATCATCCATCGAAGGGATTTTCTGGGCTTCCTTAACAATCACCAACCTATATTGTGACCCCATCGGAAAAGAGCGTGCCAAATCGATTACTTTCCTCACATCCGTATCCTGACCATATATGACATTTTGATTGAACTCACGCTCCTCTTCCGTCAGCACGTGCTCTGCCATATAATTGGATATCAAATCTATGAAGTAAGGCTCCTCTCCCTGAAGAAAATAGACAGGTTTAAATTTCTTTTGGGAAATTTCACTAATTATAGTGCGATAATCGATTGCGACTTTTGCCATTTTGCTTAATTTTGCATTTGCAAATATACATAAAAATGTTTGATCTTAACTTTCCAAAATATACATTCAAATTACAGAAGAGCGATGAGGGACCTTCCATTTTTGACCGTTGCCGACAAAAATATGTGACGCTCACACCCGAAGAATGGGTAAGACAAAACATGGTAGAGTATCTGATTGACGTAAAGAAATACCCGCCTGCCAGAATCGCGAACGAAGTCACGGTATCCATCAACGGGATGAAAAAGAGAAGCGACACGGTCATCTACGATAAGTTCATGAAACCCCGCATCATCGTGGAATACAAAGCGCCTACAGTCAAAATCACCCAAAAGGTTTTCGACCAAATCGCCACTTATAACTTCAAGCTGGACGTCGATCTGCTTATTGTCTCCAACGGCTTGGACCATTACTGCTGCAGAATGGACAAAACCAACCGAAAATATTTTTTCCTGAAAGAAATCCCGGAATATACCCCTAATCTATGGGATGATTCCGATAATACGAACATCCACCATGCGAACTGAAAAATTTCTGCTTCTGCTTCTATTGTTATGTTCCACCCAACTTGTCTTCGCGGGACAACATAAACTATACGGTACCGTGAAAGAAAAAGCGACCGGAACGAAAATGTCTGATGTTTCCGTTTACGACACACTCGGTACGGAAGGAACGGAAACAAACGCCAACGGCTATTACGAACTGAACCTATCAGACGGAGAGCACGTCATAGAAGTCTCCTTAATCGGTTACAAAAACATCGACAAAAAGGTGGTCATCCAGGGGAAAGACGTGAAGATGGATTTCAAGATGGAGACCGAATTTGAAGAGTTAGACGAAATAGTGGTTTCCAAACACAAAGAAGACGAAAACGTCACCCAAGCCACAATAGGCATCCAACACATCGATCCGTCGTCCCTAAAAAAAATGCCTTCCCTCATGGGGGAAGCGGATGTGATTAAGGCTATCCAACTGCTTCCTGGCGTGCAAAGCGCAGCGGAAGGGACTTCCGGATTCAGTGTCAGGGGCGGCAAATCCGACCAAAACCTTATACTTTTGGACGACGCCTCGCTCTACAACGCTTCCCACATGATGGGATTCTTCTCCATATTCAACAACGACGTGGTCAACGAAGCCATCCTGTTAAAGGGCGACATTCCCGCACAATATGGCGGAAGATTATCATCCGTATTAAAAGTAGAAACCAAGGACGCCTATCCGTCCCGATTCTCAGGCGCCGGTGGAATCGGACTCATCTCCAGTCGTCTCATGCTCGACATTCCCATCATCTCCGGCAGGACAGGGCTAATCGTGGCGGCCAGAAGATCTTACGCAGATTTATTTCTCCCTCTGTCGCAAAACGAATCCTTAAAAGATACCAAGCTCTTCTTCTATGACATGAACGCAAAACTCTCCCATAAGATAGACGGAAGAAACAGAATCTTTTGGAGCGGCTACCTCGGGACCGACAAATTAGGCTTAAACAACAAAATAGATTTGAAATTCGGCAACACAAACACCACGTTCAGATGGAACCACCTCACAAAAGGAAGTTCATCAAGCGATTTGTCCATCATCGGCACAAAATACATCTACAAAATAGACGTTTACCTTCAGCCTTACGAATGTAACATCGATGCGGGAACAAAAGATTGGTCCATATTGTACGATTGGAAACATACCACTTCGAAGGGAAACACAGTGAAAGCGGGCGTCTCCTCCACCATCCACCGTTTCAACCAAGGTTCCCTTTCGACACCACAACAAAGAGAATATGCCCAATATAACTTGTTTGACGAGACTACCTTGGAAATCAGGAAAGCCCTCGAACACGGAATCTACGGCTCCTACGAAATGGACGTCTCATCCCGTCTCATACTAAAGGGAGGGCTCCGTCTCTCCATATTCCAAAACATCGGAAAAGAGAAATTTTACCTTATGGACGGTAACCACAAATGCATCGATACCATTCAATATGGTAAGGGTGAAATTTTCAACACAATGGTGAATCCGGAACCTAGATTGGGACTTCTATTCAAATTGAACCAATCATCCTCCCTCAAAGCCGCCTACACCCACACCATACAATATGCGCAAGTGGCAAGCAACTCCACGGGCGGACTACCTTTCGACATCTGGTTTCCTACCAGCCCGAACATTAAACCACAAAAGTGCAATCAATGGTCGGCGGGTTATTTTAAAAACTTCTCCGACAACCTGATAGAATCCTCCGCGGAAATATTCTATAAAAGAATGAGCGGCGTTATAGATTTCAAAGATGACGCTTCCATCTACGGCAACGAACTGATTGACGCGGACGTCAGGACAGGGAACGGTTACGCTTACGGTCTGGAACTACAATTGAAAAAGAACAGCGGGAAACTGACCGGTTGGATTAGTTATACTTATTCCCATACAAGACAAAAGGTGGAAGAAATTAATTTCGGGAAGGAATATAGCTCACCATTCGACAGACCGCACAATGTGACCGCGGTCATCAGTTACGATTTTAACAAACGTCTGAACGCCTCAGCCAATTGGACCTTCATGAGCGGACAACCTTGCACGAATCCTTACGGAAAATACACGGTGGAAAACGTCTCATACGCCATCTATACCGGTCAAAGGAATCAAAGCAAATACCCGAATTACCACAGAATGGACTTGTCTCTCACATGGAAAACCAAACCCAAAAAGAGATGGGAAAGCGAATGGAACCTTTCCTGCTACAACGTATATGCCAGACATAACACTTGGGCCGTCATGTTCTCCCAAGGAGAAAACAATACAATCAAGACCTCTAAATTGTATCTTTTTTCCATCGTTCCTTCTATATCCTATAATTTTAAATTCTAATGAAACATAATATCCACATATTCACCATCATCGCCTCCGCCCTATTTTCGCTCACTTCCTGCGAGGAGGACATCACCATCGAAACGGAAAAAGGCACACAAAAAATAGGTATTTACGGATATATTACAACTGATGAGGAGCAACATACCATCACCATCAGCAAAACAGCCGATTTCTATTCCCAAGAGGAGATAAAAATGATTTCGGACGCACAAGTGTCGATCATCGATTTGACTACCTCCGACACCATTCCTTTGGAAGAGACGGGAAAGGGTATCTACCAAACCGCACCCGTAGCAGGAACTATTGGGCATTCCTACCGTTTGGAGGTTACATTGACAGACCAAGGCGAAACGCAACACTACTTCGCGGAGAGTTACATAGACACTTGCCCTGAGAAAATAGACTCTATCCAAATTCACAAATACACTTTTTTTGACGAGGTCATCGACGATGTGTATAAAGTATGTCCTTTCTTCCAAACGACTAAAAAGGACATTTACTATCTCTTCGATCTCAACATTAACGGGACGTCACTCAGCGACACGCTCTCGCAAAAAGCCAAGGAACACTTGGGACCTTTGAGTGGACTATACTACAACGGGAAAGAGATGGAGTTTATTTTCAAGGATTTGAACACTTATCCATTAGGAATATTTTATCTGGATCAAACACTAATAGCCACGGAACAAAAGTTGGACTTAGGTGACACATTGGAACTTACCATCCGATCCATACCCAAAGGTTATTACCACTATTTGAGCGACATCTCCAACAGCATAGGCAGTAATCCGCTCATGGGCAGCCCAACCAACGTCAGAACCAATATCAAAGGGAAAGAAAAAGAGGCTGTGGGATATTTCCACGCAGCCTCTTGCATCCACTATACCGAAATAATCAGCAAATTACCTGACGAACAAGACGAGACGAAATAAGGGACTCGCAAATCGCCTTGACCCTTTTCAGAAGCGATTAACAAACTTCTTGACGAACTATAGATTGGTGATCGGTTCTAAGCAAATCGTTCACAATCTTCACAGGAGAGAATGTCTCTATCGGCACTTCCACGAATACCGTGTTCCAATCAGACATGGAACCATTCCAAAGACCAGGAAGCTCCAACGCCTTTAACGATTTGCCATTCTTCGATTTTAAAGAAATGAAACCAGTCTCAGGATCCACAAAGTCCAACAAATTATACTTCTCACCCTTATAATTCTTCACACCGCAGACCAAATCCACAGGATTAAAATGTGTGGCGCCATTAAACACAGCCATCTGCTCCTCATTCTTCTCATCAAACTGAGAGCTCTCCAAAATCTGCGGAGATACGGTACCATTCGGATTTTGGCACAAATAAGGTCCTCCACCCGGTTCACCAAGATTCTTGACCATTCCGCAAACGCGAAGAGGTCTGTTGAGTATCATTTTCAAATACGCAATCTTATCAGACTTTGTCTCCAACAAGTTAAACTTATTGGAAACACATAATTTCTTCTGGCAGAAATCCAACATCTTCTGCAGCATATCCTCAGATAACGACGAATTGTTATCTAATGCGCTCTGATACTCAAATATCGTTTTCTGAAGTTTCACCAACAAACCAGCCAAAATCACCTTATATTCGACAGTAGGCTGCTTATATACATCAGGGAATACATTATCAATATTCTTAATGAATATCACGTCCGCATCTATCTTATTAAGATTTTCGAGCAATGCGCCATGGCCTCCCGGACGAAAAACCAATTTCCCTTCCTCGTCTCGCAAAGGATTATTATCCAAGTCTACCGCAACGGTATCCGTAAATGGCTGTTGCACAGAAAAAGAGGCATTGAATTCCGCCCCATATTGATAAGAAAGATTATCCTTCTTACTACT
>CALCUH010000231.1 GCA_937907165.1 uncultured Bacteroidales bacterium
CGGGCGTGCATGCGAAATATGTCTCCGGCAAACCACTCGTCATCCACGTCCACGCCACCGATTTCGACAGAAGCCGCGGCAATGTGAATCCGACTGTATACAGCATAGAGAAAGCGGGTATGGACCATGCGGACCATATCATCACCGTGAGCAACAAGACGAGAGACACCGTCATAGACCGCTATCAAATCGACCCCGCCAAAGTGACGACAGTGCACAATGCGGTCGAACCATTGAGTCAAGACATCCTAAACATCAAACCGCAGCACAATACGAAGGACAAGGTCGTGACATTCCTTGGAAGAATCACCATGCAAAAAGGTCCGGAATATTTCGTGGAGGCCGCCTATCGCGTCTTGCAAAAGACCAAGAACGTGAGGTTCGTCATGGCGGGCAGCGGCGATATGATGGAAAAGATGATCAGTTTGGTGGCCTACAGGAACATCGGCGACAGATTCCACTTCACAGGATTTCTCAAGGGAACTGAAGTCTACGAGATGCTCAAATCGAGCGACGTCTACATCATGCCTTCCGTTTCGGAACCATTCGGCATCTCCCCTTTGGAGGCCATGCAAGTGGGCGTGCCTACCATCGTCTCCAAGCAATCCGGCTGTGCGGAAATCCTTAGCAACGCCATCAAGG
Organism: uncultured Bacteroidales bacterium; assembly: GCA_937907165.1. Classification (GTDB taxonomy): domain Bacteria; phylum Bacteroidota; class Bacteroidia; order Bacteroidales; family Paludibacteraceae; genus UBA1181. The sequence goes on from CALCUH010000231.1 coordinate 643, forward strand.
TGGACTACTGGGACATCGACGCCATGGCCAATGCGATATACTCAATCATCACCTACCCTTCTTTCTACGACTATCTTCGCGTGGAAGGCAAAAAGGAGGTCGACGGAATCGTTTGGGAGAACGCCGCTTGGAAAGTGCGCGACATCTACGACAAGGTGCTGGGAAGGAAATAATAAAAAAACAATAATACAATAATATCTTATGAGGTCAATTTGCTTTTACTTTCAAATTCACCAACCTTTCAGACTGAAGCGATACCGCTTCTTCGACATAGGGAATGACCACTATTACTACGACGACTATAACAACGAGGAAATCATCCGACGTATAGCCGAACGCTGCTATCTGCCAGCCAACCAAACCATTCTCCAGATGATTAAGGAGACGAAAGGGAAATTCAAGGTCGCCTACTCCATCTCCGGCGTGGCTTTGGAACAGCTGGAACTCTACGCTCCCGAAGTGATAGACTCATTCAAAGAACTGGCGCAAACCGGTTGCGTGGAATTTCTCGCCGAGACGTTCGCCCACTCATTGTCCAGTCTGGAAGAGGACAACGACGAATTCGAGATGCAGGTGAAAATGCATGCCGATAAGATACAAAGCCTTTTCGGATACAAGCCGACCACCTTCAGAAACACTGAGCTAATCTACTCCGACGACATCGGAAGACGTGTCGCGGATATGGGTTTCAAAGGAATGATCACCGAAGGCGCCAAGCACGTGCTCGGATGGAAAAGTCCCAACTACGTCTATTGCTGCGCCGCTAATCCGAGACTGAAATTATTGTTGAAGAACTACAAGATGAGCGACGACATCACTTTCCGCTTCTCAGATTGGAGCTGGGACCAATTCCCTTTGACGGCCGACAAGCTAATCAACTGGATTACTGCTTGTCCAAAAGGGGAGGATGTTTTCAACCTATTCATGAACTACGAGACATTCGGTGAACTTCAGTCCAAAGAGGCTGGCATATTCGAGTTCCTAAAAGCTTTGCCACGCATGGCGGAGCAAGCGGACATCACCTTCGAAACGCCTTCCAACCTCTTCAGCACAAAGAAACCGGTCGACCAAATCCAAGTTCCGTACATCATCTCTTGGGCGGACGAAGAGAGGGACACCTCCGCATGGTTAGGAAACGAACTGCAACGTTCCGCTTTCGAGAAGCTCTATAGCATACGCGACAGAGTACGTCTCTGCACGGAAAGGAAGATCCTACAAGATTGGAATTACCTCCAATCCAGCGACCACTTCTACTATATGAGCACCAAACACTTCTCCGACGGTGCCGTCCATAGCCATTTCAGCCCCTATGAGACTCCGTTCGAAGCATTCACCAACTACATGAACGTCCTAAGCGACTTCATGATCAGGGTTAGGGAGAAATTCCCGGAAGGTGTGGACGTGGAAGAGCTCAACTCGCTTATGAAGACCATCGACGCCCAAGGAAAAATAATCGCCCAACTGGAGAAAGAGAAGAAAGAGACCACTAAGGCCCAAGAGACCGAAAAGAAGAAAGCTTGCAAGGCAGCTAAGAGCTCAAGCGAGACGAAATCGACCACCGCTAAGAAAGCGGAACCAGCGACGAAAAAAACGGCGACGAAGAGCAAAACAACGGTGAAGAGCAAAACGGCGGCGAAAAGCAAAGCCTAAATAGTCGTTTAAAAAATTCAGAATCGGCAACAGATAATTTCGATTATTCGTTGCCGATTTTAAATTCATTTTATAAATTCGCGTCGGATTTCGGGGTGTAGCGCAGTTGGTAGCGCGTTACGTTCGGGACGTAGAGGTCGCCCGTTCGAGCCGGGTCACCCCGACCAAAAGCCTTTGCGGCTCCTATGAATCGCAAAGGCTTTTTTCATAACTGGATTCAACCGTATAATCCATTTTTAACAATTTGATTATTAAGATTATGAAGAAAATCAGATGTCCGAAATGTGAACAATTCATACGATTCGAGGAGAGCCGTATCGAACCGGGGACCTCCATCATACTCGAATGCGAGAACTGCGGGAAGAAATTCAGCATCCGCTTCAAGGGGAAAAAAGACGAAGAGAAAACCGACTACACTTACGGATGTGTGATTGTCGTCGAAAACGTATTCTGCAAAAAACAAATCATTCCGCTCAAACCGGGAGAAAACCTCTTCGGAAGACGCAATCCAGGGAACGATATCTCCTGTCCGATCGACACCAACGACGTGAGCATGGACCGCAAACACTGCATCATACACGTAGAGGAGAACAAAGAGGGCAAAATCATCCATAAAGTGGAGGATTACGACAGCCTCGTAGGCACCTTCGTCATGAACGAGATTCTCCAAAAAAAGGAGAAGAGGATCGTGGAGGACGGAGAAATCATCACCTTGGGAGCTACCACCCTGATTTTGAAGACTGGGGCGCCTGATTAATCACCTCTCTTCCTACCATCTTTTTCACATTGATATCCACAAAAGATAAACACCGCAACTTTTTATATATCAATTAATTATAATATTTATAATTGATTAGGGAAGAATACCATACCTTTTTTTACGAAGAGTGAAAAAATAATCACCGACAAATCACGGATTTTCACTATTTTTGCCAAATGGCTATGTGTGCAGACACAATATTTTCACAATATAGTCAGTTATTAAAGGTGAGTTCCATAAATTCACCATTTAGATATTTTATATACATGATGGTAATATAACATAATTTATAGAGCCCTCCATTAGAGAAAAAAGAAGAATGTTAAGGACAAAACGCACATATCTATTACTTGGGTTGGTAGCCATCTTAGCGCTATCCGGCTGCGACATGAAGAAGAACACATGGTTCAACCGCAAGCACCAAGCGCTAAACACGAAATACAACGTATACTACAACGCTAACGAATCCTTCAAGAAAGGATACAAGAGAATAGAGGAATCATATGCGCCGGACTATTCGCACGTCATCCCCGTCTACGCCGTTAGCGACCCCTCCACTTTAGGAACCGGGACCGGCGACATGAACAAAGCGGTGGAGAAATGCGAATTAGCTGTACAAGAACGTTCCATGCAGAAGAAGCCGAAGAAGGATTACAGCAAAATGCGCGATCCGGAATACGCCAAATTCTACAATCAGGAGGAATTCAACTCATACATGGATGAGGTATGGATGCTGATGGGAAAATCCAAGTTCCATGCAAACGACTACCTCGCCGCCTCCGCCACCTTCACCTATGTGACCAAACATTTTCCTGAAGACGAGAAGCTCGTCACGAAGGCCAACATCTGGAAAGCCCGCGCAATGAAGGAGATGGAATGGTACTATGAGGCAGACGAAATACTGAAACGTATAGAGCCGGAAGAGTTGGACCTGGAATTGCTTAATCTCTATAACGGAGCGATGGCCGACTTGCTGGTGGCACAACGCGAATACAAAGCGGCGCTCCCTTACCTGCTAAAAGCCGCAGAGAGCGAGAAAGAGCGTCTCCAACGGACAAGGTTCAACTTCGTCGCCGCCCAAATCCAACAGATGTACGGCAACAAAAAAGAGGCTTTCGAACTTTACGAAAAAGTTCTGAAGGCGAACCCGACTTACCAGATGTCATTCAACGCCCAAATCAGGCAAACGGAGGTTATCGAAGAGGGCATCTCCAGCGAAGCGCTCGTCGCACGTCTGCAAAAAATGGCGAAGAACAAAAACAACGAAGACTACCTAGATCAGATTTACTATGCGATCGGTAACATCTATCTCTCCAAAAAAGACACTGCTCAAGCGATAGAGAATTACAAGACCTCCATCGAGAAAAGCACCCGTAACGGAAGGGAGAAGGCACAGACACTCATCACGCTCGGAGACCTCTACTACGAACGTCCGGACTACGTGCAAGCACAGCCTTGCTTCTCGGAGGCTTCCTCTTTAATCGACCACAAGCATGACGACTACGTGAGAGTCTCCCACCTGGCGTCCGTACTCGACGAACTGGTGCAAAACTACGGAACCTACAAACTGCAAGATAGTCTGCTGATTCTCTCCACCGCTCCTAAGGGGGAATTGACCGCTGCCATCAACAGGGAGATAGCGAAGATCATCGAAGAGGAGAGACTGGAACGTGAGCGCAAACAAAAAGAGTACGAGGAGCAGAAGCAACTGGAACTCGAAATAGAAAATATGGCAGTGATGGACCAGAGAGCTTTGGGTAACGCCAACGAATCCACATGGTATTTCTACGTGAAGAGCACGGTGGACAAAGGAAAATTGGAATTCCGTAAGAAATTCGGACAGAGAAGGTTGGAGGATAACTGGAATAGAAGGAACAAATCAATTGCGGTATTCTCGGAAGAGTCTTTGACCGACATGGTGGACATGGACGCATTTGCCTCCGAGGAAGAGGGCGACAGCGCTAGCGCAGCCGAGAAACAGCAAATCGCCAACGAGGCGAACCCCAAACGCCCCGAATATTACCTGAAACAGATTCCTTTCACAGACGACCAAAAAAAGCTTTCTCACGAGCAACTCTCAGAGGCTCTCTTTAACCTCGGCGTCATCTACGATGAAAAACTGAACGACTATCAGAAAGCTTATGAGGCGTTCGAGGAATTCATCAAACGTTATCCGCAAGATCCTCGCTCAGCCGACGCTTACTATTGCTGTTACAGAATTGCAGGGAAAACAGAAGATTCGACTCAAGCGAACATCTTCAGAGACAAACTGCTTTCGGAATATCCTGACAGCAAATACGCGAAGATTCTCTCGCAACCTGACTTCAGGGCTAAGCTGGAGAGCATGCAGCAAATTCAAGATTCACTTTACCAAATGACTTACGCAGCATTCCTTGACGGCAAGTTCGATACGGTGAAGGTGAACACCGCCTATATGGAGAAGAACTTCCCTGTCTCTTCCCTGATGCCTAAATTCTTATTGCTCAACGCACTCAGCATCGGAAAGACAGCAAGTAAAGACACGTTCGCTACCGTGCTCAACAACTTGGTAGAGCGTTATCCTAACAGCGACGTCACCTCCATGGCGAAGGATATCATCGCCCTCATCAACCAAGGCAACAACCCTGAGCAGGGTTCTTCCATGGGTGGTTTGATGGCTTTGCGTGAGGAGAACAGAAAAGAAGAGGCGGCTGAAAACGGCGTGGTGGAGAACAAAGGATTCACCGTAAGCTTCGATTCGCCATACATCTTCGTAACCATCACCGACACAACCAAGGTGGACCAGAACAAACTGCTCTACGAGACCGCCACCTACAACTTCACCAAATTCCTCATCAAGGACTTCGATCTCGACGTCAAGAACGGAATACTCTCCGTCTCTGGTCTCGACAACTACGACGAAGCGCTTTGGTACATCAACGGGGTGATCGCGGACAAGGGAATCCAAGCAGTTCTTTACGGCACGGATTACAAATATCTGCTCATAACACCGGAAAACCTCGAACTAATCGGCAAAGGTTACACGGTAGAGCAATACGAGCAGTTCTATAAGGAGAATATCGTCGGTAAAAACAAACGCTCCAACAAGGCTACCGTGGAGTTAATCGGTGAGGAGAAACAAATCGAAGAGATGACCGCTACGGAGAAACTGGACGTGAAGGAGGGCGATGACCTCAACGGCGCCAAGACAGTGGTACCTGCGGGGGAACCTGCCAAAACTGAGCAAACCGCACCTGCCAACGAAGCTGTGAAAGAAGAGAAAGTGGAAGGGGTGAAAGAGACAAGCGAACAAAAGAGTGAACCGAAAGAGGAAAAATCCGAAAAGGAGGCTTCCGAGGAGTCACAGAAGAGCGAAGCCAAACCACAAGCTCAAGTCACACCAACACCGGAAGGCGCACCTCAAGCTGAGCCTGTCAAACCGGCGACGGAACAGCCTAAGAAGGAGTTGAAGAAATACAAAGGATTGTATACCTATGATCCTTCGGCGCCTCATTACTTCGTCATTCTCATCAACAAAGGACAAGCTGACGCAAGCGCCGTCACAAAAGCTTTGGACGAATACAACAAAACCAGCCAAGCCCTTTTGAACCTCAAAACGGAAGTCGGCTCTTCCAAAGCGTTCCCGCAAATGTTCATCGTCGGCGAGTTGCCATCCTCCGAGATCGGTATGTCTTACCTCACCCAAATGGTGAAAAGCACGTCTGTGAAAAATGCGCTCGGACAAATTCCTTACCGCAACATCGTCATCTCCAAAGACAATCTTCAAGTATTGAAGGAGAGTGGCAACATAGATGTCTATATGGAACTTTACAAGAGGCTTTACCTAAAACGATAAAACCATGAAAAAAGACAGAATTCTTTGGGCGGACGACGAAATAGATTTGCTGAAAGCGCACGTCCTATTTCTTGAGACAAAAGGTTACGAAGTTGTTTGCGTGAACAACGGGAAAGATGCGGTGCAATGCTGCTCCGAGCAACATTTCGACATCATCTTCCTCGACGAAAACATGCCCGGACTCAGCGGACTGGAAGCCTTATCGCTCATCAAAGAGAAGGACACCAGCGTTCCCGTGGTGATGATCACCAAGAGCGAAGAGGAGAACCTTATGGAGCAGGCGATCGGAAAGAAAATAGCCGATTACCTCATCAAGCCGGTCAACCCCAACCAGATTCTGCTTTCCATCAAAAAGAACATCAATAAGAGCGAGATAATTTCCAGCACGACAACAGACGATTACCGTTCCGAATTCGCCAAGATAGGAGCCTTAATCAACTCCGCCTCGAAATTCGAGGATTGGGCTGAGGTCTATAAGAAACTTGTCTACTGGGAAATCCAATTGGAGAATGCCGACAGCCAAATGCAGGAGCTGCTCCGCATGCAAAAGGAAGAGGCGAACTCCACCTTCGTGAAATACATCAAACGAAACTACGAGGATTGGTTCGCAGCCGACGCTCAACGTCCGATGCTCAGCCACGAGCTTTTCAAGAAGTGCATCTTCCCGATATTGGACAATGGAGAAAAAGTTTTCCTCATCATTCTGGACAACTTTAGGCTCGACCAGTGGAGAGTAATCAAAGATTTATTGTCTAACGATTACGTAGTGGAGGACGAAACTCTCTACTCCAGCATTCTGCCGACCGCTACCCAATATGCCCGCAATGCAATATTCGCAGGTCTGCTCCCCGCACAAATCAAGAAGATGTTCCCCGACTACTGGATCGAGGAGGGAGACGACGAAGGGAAGAACCAATACGAGAAGGAATTATTGCAAACTCAAATCGACAGATTCAGGAAGAAATACACTTTTTCCTACCATAAGATAAACGACCCCGCTAACGGGGAGAAACTGGTGGCGGATTTGCCGCAATACTTGGGCAACCAACTCAACGTGGCGGTCTTCAACTTCGTGGACATGCTTTCGCACGCCCGCACCGACTCGAAAATGATTCGTGAACTCGCCTCCTCTGAAGCGGCCTACCGTTCGCTCACCAAGTCTTGGTTCCAGCACTCCCCTATCCTTGAACTCTTCAAGGCGCTGGCGCAACAAGACGTCCGCATCATGATCACCACAGACCACGGAACCATCCGCACGGACAAGGCAATCCGCGTGGTCGGCGACAAGAACACCAACACCAACCTGCGTTACAAGACAGGGAAAAACTTGGATTACAATCCGAAAGAGGTGATGGCGGTTAAGCAACCCGAAAAAATCGGTTTGCCTTCGCTTAACGTAAGTTCCACCTATATTTTTGCGGGGAATAACGATTTCTTCGCCTACCCGAACAATTACAACTACTACGTCTCCTACTACAAGGACACCTTCCAACACGGAGGCATCTCCATCGAGGAGATGATCATTCCTTTAGTAACCTTGAAACACAAATGACAAGCGCCCGCTAAAATCACGGGCGTTTCCTATGATACTCCACCAAAGCATCCATCGGTCTTTGGACGATGACGGTTTCCGTAAAACCATAACGAGAACATATACCCTTCAGAATGTCCGAGAAATAATAGGCGACAGAACCCACAAAACCGATTCTACACACAGTGTCTGGATATTGCGCCACATTGCGTTCAAAAAAGGAGACGAAAGATTTTTCCACCAAATCCTTACAATAGTCATGGGAGAGATTCTCGAATAAGAAACGTGTGAAGGTAGCCAGATAGCGGTTAGGAAAACTCTTTTTATAGACTCCGTCCATAATCGTCTTACGATCGACCCCGCACCAAGAGAAAAACTTCTCACGGATATCATCGGGCGCACAGCCCTTCAGCACATCACCCACCAAAAGTTTGCCCAAGACGGCGCCACTACCCTCGTCGCCAAGGATAAAGCCGAGAGGAGAGACATTCTCCACAATCTTCGAGCCATCATAATGACAGGAATTAGAACCTGTTCCCATGATACAAGCGATGCCTTCCGAATCACCCAACGTCGCCCTACAGGCCGCATACAAATCGCTATGCGCCTCCACACGCGCCTTCGGAAAAAGCGATGCGAAGAATCCCTCGAAAAGTTCCTCATATTCACTGACACAACCAGCACCGTAATAATAGACAGCACTGACTTCGGAAGAATCTACCCGTCCACAAAGGGAAGACAACTCCTCACGAATCGCCTCACGTTCCATAAAAAAAGGATTGATTCCCGCCAATTCCATTGAAACGGAACCACCCTTACCATCGACCAACCTGACATCCGTCTTCGTCGATCCCGCATCTAAGACTATAAACATAGTTCGATAATATGAATAATCACAAATGTACCGATTTTTAACATTCAAAGACAAGGAGAGCCCTATAAATAAATTGGGGCCCATCCCAAAAAACACATAATTTGTGGTATAGGCGCTAACTTTCACCGCCTCAAATCATTCGTTACTCTGAAAATTAAATCCAATTTAATCCAAGGGGAGGAAAAAAAGTATAACTTTGGAAAAATAATCATAACAAAAGACGATATGAGGAGATTCTTAGCTAAGACATTCCTTTTCGGAGTGATATGCGCATACTTCTGCGCCTGCAACCAAGTGGACCAACCCGACCTTCCACAAGAAGCGAACGCCTTCCTGACGGAACATTTCCGCGAAGTCCCTGTCGACCAAATATTAGACACCATCACAGAATTAGGATACACGGTCATCCTCGAAAACGGAAGTTTGATCGAATTCGACGAGAACGGAGATTGGGAGGAAATCAATTTCAAGAAGAACGAAGTTCCCGTCTCTCTCCTCAAAACGTTACCCGACAGCATGTACAACCATCTGACACAAAACTATCAAACATCCAGCATCAAGAAAATCACGAAAAAAAGTTTCGGGCGGAACAACCTCATCTACCGAGTTAATTTCAACAAGCCCAACAACATTGAGTTGAGTTTCACGAAAGACGGCGAACTCATCAGCAACGACCCGGAAGACAAGAGATTACCATCTGTCGCGAAAAAGTTCATAGAAAGCCAATTTCAAGAGAATGAAATCCAATATATCGTGACGGATGTCGACGGAGACATCGAAGTGACTTTAGACGATAGGACGGACATCACATTCGACAGGAAAGGGAACTGGTTCAGTGTGAAAGGCAGAAAGAAACCATTGCCAGAGAACTTCCTCAACACTTTGCCTAAGACGCTAAATAAATACATCGAGGAAAAGCATCCGGAACAATTTATCCGTAAAATAGAGAAGAAAAGTTACGGTTATCGTGTGAGATTGAACAAACCGAACGACATAGAACTAAGTTTCACCAAAAGCGGAATCCTCATCAACGAGGATGACGAAAACGAATAATTGATATGAACAAACGCATTATCACCCTATTCGTTCTCTCCTGCCTATCGGTTTGCCTCTTCGCAGGGAGCAAAAAAGAGGCGAAGGCGGCAGCAGAGAAAGCAGCGCAAGAACAACGCACCAGCGCTTACAGGGAAGATCAGATAGCAAGGAAAAAAGCCATACTGAATTTCAAAAAGAACATGGTCTTCGTCGAAGGAGGAAGCTTCACCATGGGATGCACGCCCGAACAAGAGCCGGACTGCTTCAAGCCTGAGAAACCGGCACACCCGGTTTTCGTTCGGAGTTACACAATATGCAAATACTGCGTAACCCAACGTCAATGGAGGGAAGTGATGGGTAAGAACCCGAGCGACGTGAGAAACGACGATTCCCCCGTGACAAACATCTCATGGGATGACGCGCAGAAATTCATCTCCAAACTGAATGATTTCATGGGGACTTCCTACCGTCTTCCGACCGAAGCCGAATGGGAGTATGCCGCCAGAGGAGGCGTATATCCGGGAAACACGAAATATGCGGGAGGCAACGACATAGATATGTTAGGCTGGTTCAAAGAGAACTCCAGCGAATTACGTCCTAACGGGAAACTCAAGGAGAACGAGCTTGGTCTTTTCGACATGAGCGGCAACGTGTGGGAATGGTGCTCAGACTGGTACGGACCTTACCCTACCGACACTGAAACGGAACTCATCGACCCGGTAGGTGCCAACGAAGGCAAGGAACGCGTCGTCAGAGGCGGATACTATGAAGGACCAGCTCTCTTCTGCAGGGTCTCCTGTAGGAACAAGAGCGAGCCGACCTACTCATCCAGCATCATCGGTCTCCGCTTAGCCGCAGACGCTAACGGAGATGAATAAAAGATTATCATAATCATATAACTATATTACAATGAACGCATTGGTAAGCATTATCATGGGTAGCACCTCCGACCTACCAGTCATGGAGAAAGCCGCCAAATTTTTAGATGAGATGGAAGTGCCGTTCGAGATGAACGCCCTTTCAGCCCACCGTACTCCTAACGAAGTGGAGGAATTCGCCAAATCGGCGCAAGGAAGAGGAATCAAAGTCATTATAGCAGGCGCCGGAATGGCAGCCGCGCTACCGGGTGTCATCGCCGCAAGCACCACCTTGCCAGTTATAGGCGTACCTATCAAAGGTATGTTAGACGGATTGGACGCTATGCTCTCCATCATCCAGATGCCCCCGGGAATCCCCGTGGCTACAATGGGTGTCAACGGCGCACAGAATGCGGCTATCCTCGCCGTAGAAATGATGGCGCTGAGCGACGCTAAACTCGCCGACAAACTCGCTAAGTACAAAAGCGGTCTCAAAGACAAAATCGTCAAAGCCAACGCAGAATTGGCCGAGGTAAAATATAACTTCAAGACCAATTAAAAGCATCAACTCCTCCATCATGGCAAACGTCTACATCGGGTTAGGAACAAACATAGGCGATAAGAAGAAGAACATCACCGACGCCACCATCATCATCGGCGCCGTGATGGGTGATATACGCCAATTATCCTCTCTCTATGAGACGGAGCCATGGGGATTCGAGTCGCCCAACTCATTCCTCAATGCGGTCATCCTCATTCAAACCGATTTAGAACCTGAAAAATGTCTGCAAATCGCCAAGGCGATCGAACGTGAGATGGGCAGAATACACACCAAAGAGGGTTATGAAGACCGTATCATCGATGTCGACATCCTCTTCTATGACAACATCACCTACCAGAGCCAAGACCTAACCATTCCGCACCCCCTCATTCCCAAGAGGGATTTCGTGCTCAAACCCATGGCTGAGATAGCCCCCGATTTCGTACATCCCCTATTAGGGAAAACCATGAAAGAACTTCTGAACGAATTATCCGCCTGAGAAAAATTTGACTGAAAGAATAGATAGTTTAGCTGAGAAAATAGATAGAATATTTTCCAGTCGATTTGTAAGTTGGTTCCCTATAACTACGCCATTTTACCATTTATATCTTTAATACACAATATATTACATCACCATACACATTTGTCGCGACACATTTTTTGGAACAAAATTCCTATCATTTGAAACTTAATTCACAGACGGTATTAGATTTTGGGCATACATTTGCGATGTTGATGAATGAGCAACTATTGGATGAAAAAGAAAATTGAAAAACATAAAAACCACACATCATGAAGAACACATTTACTGTAAGCAAAACACTATGCAAAAAATTAGCGGCGGCATGCGCATGCTTAGCCTTTGTTAACACCTCGTTCGCGCAAACGAACATGGAAAGTTATTTTTCAGGAGCGTCCCTCGCAAAAGGGTACAAAAAACTAACCAACCACAACCCCATGTACACACAACGTTACGGGGCGGATCCATGCGCCATGATCTACGATGACGAAGTCTTCATCTATATGACCAATGACCAACAGGAATTCGACGTACACCCAAACCAGGATAATTCCTATGGTAACATCAACACCATCAACTGCATCTCTTCCAAAGACTTGGTAAACTGGACAGACCATGGTGTCATGAAAGTAGCCAAAAGAGGATCAGGTCCCGCAAGTTGGGCATCTTGTTCTTGGGCGCCGACCGCTTGCCACAAGGTGGTGGACGGAAAAGAGAAATTCTTCCTCTACTTCGCCAACAACGGTAGCGGTATCGGAGTCGTCACCAGTGATTGTCCGTGGGGACCTTGGAAAGACCCAATCGGCAAAGAATTGATTTCTCGTAACACTCCCAACTGCAGCAATGTGACATGGTTGTTCGACCCCGCCGTTTTGGTGGATGACGACGGCACAGCCTATGTTTACTTCGGAGGTGGAGTTCCTAACGGGAAGCAAGCCGACCCGGGTACCGGACGTGTGGCAAAGTTGAACAGCGACTTCATCAGCGTCAACGGAACGCCAGCGACCATCAATCCGCCATACCTCTTTGAGGATGCGGGAGTTAACAAAATCGCAGGGAAATACGTCTATAGTTATTGTTCCAACTGGAACTGCACCGGTAACCCGATGAGCAACGCCCAAATCTGCTACATGACCAGCAGCAACCCGATGGGTCCCTTCACCTATGCAGGTATCGCCTATAACAACCAAGCAGACTTCCTGAATGGAGAATACGGCAACAACGGAGGTAACAACCACCACTCCATGTTCGAGTTTAAAGGCAAATGGTATATGACATACCATGCAAGAGTATTACAGAACGCCAGAGGAGAGAAAGGCGACTATCGTTCCTCACACGTTGACTATGTAAACGTCAACACTCAAAACGGATCCATCACAAAATCTTCCGGTTCCGCCAAGGGTGTGGACCAAGTAGGATACTTGAATCCATTCGATAAAACAGAAGCAGAGACTATGGCATGGATGGGCGGCATCGACACGAAAGTCGGAGGGTCCAATATGTTGGTGACCAGTATCGATAAGGGCGACTGGATCGGTTTGGCAGGTGTAGACTTCGGTGCGGGCGCAAGCGTATTCTCGGCATGCGTAAGTTCCACCAAGACTGGAGCCATCAAGATCTGCAAAGGCAAACCGGACGGAGACGTATTAGGTTACCTTGAGGTTCCTAACACCAACGGTCAACTTCAAGAAGTAACGGTCACATTAAACAAAGCCATTTCAGGCGTGACGGATTTGTTCTTCGTATTCTCAGGCGGATTCGAATTCGATTACTGGATGTTCAAGAAAGCTGATGTTTCCATCGCCGTTTCTGAAAGCGACGTAGAGGCGCCAGCCACCATCTCCCTATCAATCAAAACTTCCGAAGAGGGAATCACCAAGGCGGACTATTACTTGGGGGAGGAATTAATCGGCAGCGAGACTACCGCTCCTTACACCTTCAAATATGACATTCCGGAACCAGGGAAATATGAATTCCATGCGATACTGACCAACAACGCAGGCAAGACATTCGAATCACCTGTCGCTACAGTAAGCGCCCGTATCGCGCAAGGTCCTTATGATGGCGTTGCGCAAGAGTTACCAGGCAGACTGGAAGTGGAGCGTTACGATGTCGGAGGTGCCGGATACGCTTACGAGGACAGCGACGACCTTAACGAAGGCAAAGTGTTCCGTACCGATGAGGGCGTTGACCTCGATACTGACGGAGGAGACGGCTACGTGTTGGGATGGACGAAGAAAGGCGAGTGGGTGGAATACACCATCGACGTGAAATATACCGACACCTACACATGGACAGCTAAAGTGGCTTCCGGTGTCGCGAACTCTTCATTCAACCTCTCCATCGACGGGAAAGACATCGCAGGCGGTTCCATCACCGTTCCTCAAGGAGAAGATTGGACAACCTACACCACAATCGAAGGCAAAACAAGCGAATTAGCAGAAGGCAAGCATGTCTTGAAACTCACAATCGAAAGCGACTACGTCAACATCGACTACATCGACTTCAAGGCGGTAAGCGACCACCCTACAGTTGGCATAGAGAACATTAATAACAAAGCCATCGTAAACGGTGAATTCGAAATATTCTCCATGTCGGGCGTATTATTAGACGTATTCCAAATAAACGCATCAACCATCGAGGAGGCTCTCGAAAGCCGCAATTTCGCTAGCGGTTCTTACGTGGCTCGCCAAAAGGGAGAAGATAAATCAGAAATTGTCATAGTGAAGTAACGAACTTTAGAAAACCATAATTTCGGTCGGCGGAGGGGAGAAATCCTTCCGCCGGCCATTAAAAGAAATCCTTGACTATAGGAATAGACCTAATGAAGAAAAACGATTGTCATATTATTGTATTATTGAAAAGCTTATGAAAAACACATTTTACCATAAAGAAATTGTCACCTTATGCTGCATCTTATTCAGCATAGGGAGCGCATTTTGCGATGACGCGAAAGCCTACAAGAGTGGTCCTCACACGCTTCCCGGCACTATCGAGGTGGAGGAATTCGACGAAGGAGAGGAAGGCGTAGCCTATCACGACGAGGACGATGTGAATGACGGAGGCGTATACCGCACCAACGTAGGTGTGGATATCGACACCTGCGGCAAAGAAAACTTCGCATTGGGTTGGACCCACAAAGGCGAATGGCTGAACTACACGATCAACGTAGAGAAGAGCGACGAATACGTTGTCTCCGCCATCGCAGCTTCCGGACTCGACGGTTCGGGATTTAGTTTACAAATCGACGGGGAAGCCGTCACTCAAACCATTAGCGTACCTAACACGGGTTCATGGACAACCTTCAAAAAAGTTTCCGCCACAACGTCCAAAATCAGTGAAGGCAAGCACACTTTAAAACTCTATATAGAATCCGATTACTGCAACATAGACAAAATCTCCTTCCGTCCGAAGAGCGAGCCGGTGGAATTCAAATTCACCTTCCCGACAGAAGACGGGCAAGTCAGGGCGGAAACGCCTCTCCAGATTTCATGGACGACCAACGACGAAGACGAGGAGAGCTATATCTTAAGTTGGATCAACGGTAACGGAGACACCACCATTCTAGACAAGAACGTGGGATGCAAAGGATCCTACGAGACGACTATTCCCCAAGAACGTATAGGGGAAAGCGGCTATTACACTTTATCGCAAGTAAAAATATATGGCGGAAGCGGCTTGATTCCGTCCGATTTCGACGGAGCCAACCACACCGTCAGCAACCCGATCATCTGGGCGGACGTGCCTGACGTCAGCGTCACACGCGTGGAAGACACCTACTATATGGTGAGCACCACCATGCACATGAACCCCGGCGTGCCAGTCATGGCCTCCAAAGACCTTGTCCGCTGGCGCACCATCAACTACGCCCACCAAGCGCTCGACGACGGTAAGACCAACGAGCTGAACATGAACAACGGTAAAAACGCCTACGGGAAAGGCTCTTGGGCGAGCAGCATCAAGTACAAAGACGGCACGTTCTATGTGCTGACTCCTTCTTACACGACAAACAACACCCACCTCTATTGGACCAAAGACATCAACGGAGGCGAATGGGAATCCGCCACCCTTCCGTTCTACCACGATCCCTCCCTACTGCTTGATGATGACGGCAGAATATATGTCGTCTATGGGTCCGGTAACGTGAACATCGTAGAGCTCAACAGCGACGGCAAATCCACGAAAGGGAATCCGCGTACTCTCATCAACAAACCAGCATCCATCGCAGGCTCTAATTTCTACGTGGAGTGTGAAGGATCACAAATTCTGAAGAAAAACGGATATTATTACTTGTTCCTCATCTCATGGCCATCCAACTCCTGCCGTTCGGTACTCTGCTACCGTTCCAAATCCCTAACAGGGAACTGGGAAGGCAAAGTGCTCCTGCACGACAACGGAGTGGCGCAAGGACGTATCGTCGATACGCCGGACGGTGAATGGTACGGTCTCTTCTTCCGCGACAACGGTGCGGTGGGACGTATCCCCTACTTGGTGAACTGCTCTTGGTCACAAGATTGGCCAGTGTTAGGCAACAACGGTAAAGTGCCAAGCACCTTTAACATGAAAGCGGCGCAGGAACCAGGCTACGGCATAGTGACCTCCGACGATTTCGAGGAGGAGGAACTGCCGCTCGAATGGCAATGGAACCACAATCCGGAAGCCAACAACTGGCAACTCATAGATGGTAAGCTTCGTCTGAAAAACAGCAGAACAGACAAAGACGTGGTCAGCACCAAAAACACGCTCACCCAACGCTCCTTCGGTCCGAACTGCATAGGATGGGTGAAACTCAGCACAAAAGGATTGAAAGACGGTGACTACGCCGGATTGGTCGGACTGCAGGAATACTACGGATTCGTCGGCGTGAAAGTGGCGAACGGAAGCAAATCCGTCATCATGTCCAACAAAGGTACGGAAGTGGCCTCCGCTCCACTCTCGCAAGAGGACGTCTACCTCAGGATAGACATGAACTTCCAAAACCAGACCGACAAAGCAGACTTCTACTATAGCACGGACGGTTCAAATTGGAAAAAAATCGGTAACACACTTAGCATGAGATACGAACTCACACACTTCGTCGGCTACAGATACGGATTGTTCTACTTCAGCACGAGAAGCACAGACGGATACGCCGATTTCGACTATTTCAAAATCGGGAAGGACCTCAACAACCCTATCTACATCGACAGAAGCACAGAGAAGAGCATCGAGGAGACGGTATTCGCCCAAAGTCCGAAAATCGTCATTCTCGAAAAATCAACCACTGGTTTGACCGAGACAGAGAGCGCATCACTCACCGTTGCGCCTAATCCTGCGACCCAATATGTGAAAGTCAACGGAGTAAAGAACTTGGTTAAACTGGAATTGCTGAACAGCAAAGGAGAGAGACTTCTCACCTCAAAGAGCGACGAGTTGGATTTACCGAACATCGCGACCGGCATCTACCTCCTGCGCATCTACTCCGAAGAGGGCGTTTCCACAGAGAAGCTGATCATAAAATAGGAATTTACTCATACAATAAATACATATTAGTTCAGTACAATAAAACCCCACTACCTGTTTAAAAGAGTGCCAAAGCCTATTTTGGTACTCTTTTTTTTTGTCCATATCAACGCCAGCCCAGAAACAATCAGCATTGTAGCGGGGAATGCGCCTCGACCATGAAACAAAATTCACTTCTTCTTGAAACATTCGTTAAGCTAATCAGAGAAACTACAACATAGAACACAAGCCCTATGAGACCGACACCCGTTCGAGCGACAATCAATTCCTGAAAACATACAAAAAATTATTATTGTCCGCTAAACTTTTTATGGGTTTAAACTTTTTGCGAAAAATGTATTATATAAT